>URQJ01000065.1 GCA_900549945.1 uncultured Oscillospiraceae bacterium | reverse complement strand
GCGAAATACATCACGCACCGCAATTGCGAGGACATGCGCCTGCGCGCGTGGTTCGTCCCACAGGCAGGCCGCCGCTATGCGGTGATCTGCCACGGCTACGGCTGCTGCGGGCAGCAGATGCTGCACCGCGCAAAGCCCTTTTACGATATGGGCTTCAATGTTCTTCTGCCGGACGCCCGCGCGCACGGCGGCAGCGACGGCAGTACGATCGGCATGGGCTGGCCGGAGCGCCGGGATATCGTGGAGTGGGTCTACGAGATTCTGCGCCGCGACGATCAGGCGCAGATCGTGCTGTTCGGCGAATCGATGGGCGCGGCGACCGTGATGATGGCGGCCGGCGAGGTGCTGCCGGCGCAGGTGAAGCTCGTCGTTGAGGACAGCGGCTACACCTCGGCTTGGGAGCAGTTCAAGGTCTCGATGCCGCTGCTGTACCACACGCCGCCGTACCCGGTGCTGCCGGTGGCCTCGCTGCTCGCGCGCCTGCGCACGGGCTACGGCTTTCGGCGGATGAGCGCGCTCGAGCAGGTGCGGCAGTGCCGTATCCCGATTTTGTTCATCCACGGCGAAGGGGACGACCTCGTGCCGTGCTCGATGGCCCTGCGCCTTTACGGCGCGGCGCGCTGTGAAAAGCAGCTCCTTCTGGTCCCCGAGGCCGGGCACTGCGGGTCCGCGGAGGCCGCGCCGGAGCTGTACTGGAGCACGGTCCGCGCATTTGTTGAAAAGCATATTGGCGGCTGAACGGGGGAGAATAGGAGTGGACGCGTTGGAAGATGAAAAAAGACAGGGGAGCCGGCGGAAAACGGCGCCGTGGCTGGATGCGCAGCGTGAGGCTGCGGAGCGCCGTGCGCTGGAGCAGATCCTGCGTGCGGTGAATCCGCGCGCGGATACCGAGGCGGCCGTTGAGGGCCTGCTCGGGCGGTTCGAGCGCATCGCGGATGTTTTCGATGCGCCGGAGGAGCTTCTGCGCGGCTTGCCCGAAATTGACGCGAGAACGGCGCGGCTGCTCTCCGCGTTTCCGGATCTGTTCCGTGTCTACGTCGAATCGAAGCAGCAGGTCCGCGAGCGGATCACCGATACGCAGATCGCGTTTCATGCGGTGCAGAGCAAGTTTTTCGGACGCAGGCGGGAGATCCTCGTGCTGCTGATCCTCGACAGCAAGGGGTACCTCAAATTTATGGATGTGATCAACGAGGGCTCGGTGCGCAGCGTGCCGCTCTATATGCGGGAGCTTCTGCGGCTGTGCATCCTGTATGACGCTGATACGGTCTACCTCGCGCACAATCACCCGAGCGGCAACTGCACGCCGTCGGCGCCGGATATCCGGGCGACGCGGGAGATTGACGAGGTGCTTTCGAGCATCAGCGTAAATCTCGCCGACCATTTCATCTTCACGGACGACGACTACGTTTCGATGCGCGCGAGCGGCATCCTGCAAAAGCAGCGGCACGATAGGATGATGCAGAAGCGGCAGCTTTCAGACGCATAAAAATATTTGGGCGCGGAGCTTGCAGTTGCGAAATCCGCGCCTTTTTTGTGCAAAGCAATGAATCTGAAAAAAAGACGAACAGGCGTTCATTTTGTGCTGTACAAACGGTACCCGATCTGCTATAATAGACGCGTAACGCACAATTGTTCCTACAGGCGCACGGCCTGCGGGAGGACGGGGAAAGGGGATATTTATGCCGGATTTCCAGCTCATATCGAAATATAAGCCCACGGGCGACCAGCCGCAGGCCATCCGCGAGCTCGTCGAATCGATTCGGGGCGGGCACAAGGAGCAGACGCTGCTCGGCGTGACCGGAAGCGGCAAAACCTTCACAATGGCGAACGTCATCGCAGAGCTGAACCGGCCGACGCTGGTGCTCGCGCACAACAAGACGCTCGCGGCACAGCTCTGCTCGGAGTTCCGCGAGTTTTTCCCGAACAACGCGGTCGAGTATTTCGTCAGTTATTACGACTACTACCAGCCGGAGGCGTACATCGCGCAGACGGACACATATATCGAAAAGGACAGCGCGATCAACGAGGAGATCGACAAGCTGCGCCACAGCGCGACGAGCGCGCTTTCCGAGCGGCGGGACGTCATCATCGTGGCCTCGGTGTCGTGCATCTACAGCCTCGGCGACCCGATCGACTACCGCACGATGGTGATTTCGCTGCGCCCCGGCATGGAAAAAAGCCGCGATGAGCTGCTCAAAAAGCTTGTTGAGATCCAATACGAGCGCAACGACGTCAATTTTATCCGAAACAAATTCCGCGTGCGCGGCGACGTCGTCGAGATCTTCCCGGCGGAATCGAGCGAAAGGGCGATTCGCGTCGAGTTTTTCGGCGACGAGATCGAGCGGATCAGCGAGGTGATCCCGCTGACCGGCGAGATCGTCTCCGATTTAAAGCACGTCGCGATCTACCCGGCCTCGCACTACATCGTGCCGCGCGAGAAAATGCAGCGCGCGCTGCGGGAGATCGAGGCGGAAATGGAGGACCGCGTCCGTCATTTTAAGGAAAACGGAAAGCTGCTTGAGGCGCAGCGCATCGAGCAGCGCACGCGCTACGACATCGAGATGCTCGGCGAGATCGGCATGTGCAAGGGCATCGAGAATTATTCGCGCGTCATGTCGGGCCGCGCGCCCGGCAGCGAGCCCTGCACGCTGCTGAATTACTTCCCCGAGGATTTCCTGCTGTTCGTCGATGAATCGCACGTCACGCTGCCGCAGGTGCGCTCGATGTACGCGGGCGACCATGCGCGCAAGGAGAGCCTGATCGACTACGGCTTCCGCCTGCCCTCGGCCTACGACAACCGCCCGCTGAATTTCGATGAGTTTTACCGGCATGTCAATCAGGCGGTGTTCGTGAGCGCGACGCCGGGCGATATGGAGCTGCAAAAATCGGCGGCGGTCGTCGAGCAGGTCATCCGCCCAACCGGCCTTTTGGACCCGAAGATCACGGTGAAGCCGACCGACGGGCAGATCGACGACCTGATTTCCGAGATCAACGAGCGCACGGCGCGCAAGGAGCGCGTGCTCGTGACGACGCTGACGAAGAAGATGGCCGAGGACCTGACCGGCTTCCTCGAAAACTACGGCATCCGCGTGCGCTACATGCACCACGACATCGACACGGTGGAGCGCATGGAGATCATCCGCGACCTGCGCCTCGGCGAATTCGACGTGCTGGTCGGCATCAACCTGCTGCGCGAGGGCCTCGACATCCCGGAGGTCTCGCTCGTCGCGATCCTCGACGCGGACAAGGAGGGCTTCCTGCGCAGCGGGCGCAGCCTGATCCAGACGATCGGCCGCGCGGCGCGCAACGCGGCGGGCGCGGTAATCATGTACGCCGATTCAGTCACGCCCTCGATGGAGTACGCGATCCGCGAGACGGAGCGCCGCCGCGCGATTCAGGAGAAGTACAACGAGGCGCACGGCATTGTGCCGAAAACGATCATCAAGGGCGTTTCGGAGATTCTCGAGATCTCGACGAAGGCCGACGACGGCAAGTCGAAGAAGAAGCACAAGTATACGGCGGCGGAAAAGCGCCTGATGATCGAAAAGCTGACGAAGGAGATGAAGGCGGCGGCGAAGCTGCTCGAATTCGAGCATGCGGCGTATTTGCGGGACCGTATCAAGGAGCTGGGTGGATAATATGTTTGATAAGCGAAAGTGCTTTGCAGATATGCTGGCACAGCTTGCGCTGGAATATAACGCCCAGCCGGCGGATTTCACGGCCGAAGGGCTGACGCTGACAGAACCGCGCCTGCACCCGAAGCGGCGCGTTTACACGCATGAGGCGCCGTTTTTTCAGATGGCGACGACGGGACGCGGCGCCGTGGCGACGGCCGACCCCGTTCTGCACGATTTTATGCGGCGTTTTGCCGATGGGAAAAGCGGGCACTGGCTGTTCGAGCGGCCGAACCTAGCTGTCATCGAGGCAGAGCTGAACCGGCACGGTTTCACGCTGACGCAGACCTTTCACATGTTTCTGCCGGGGGGCGCGGTTCCGAAGGCTGTAATGCCGAAGGGCTTTACAGTGCGCTGGTTTGACGCGGAATCGGTCTCGGCGCTGTACCCGAACGCGCGCTTTCCGAACGCAGTCGGTGCGTCGCCGAATCCCGACCGGCCGGATGTGATTGCAGCTGCGGCATGCGATGGGGATGAGATTGCGGCGCTGGCCGGCGCTTCGGCGGACACAGCGGATTTCTGGCAGGTCGGCATCGACGTGCTGCCGGAATACCGCGGGCGCGGTTTGGGCAAGATGCTTGTGCGGGCGCTCTGCGCGGCGATTGAAGCGCGCGGAAAAATGCCGTTTTACGGGACGAGCCTCTCCAACCTGCACTCGCAGAATATTGCGCTGGAAAGCGGCTTTTACCCCGCATGGGTCGAAGTTTCAAGCAGAAAGTCGGCCGATTAAAATCTTTTTGAAATTTTTTGTGGAGCAGTGCGGGGCAGCCGATTTCCCCGAGACAAGGAATGGTGATTCAGATGAGTTCAAAAAATATCGTTGTGACCGGCGCACGGGAGCACAACCTCAAAAATATCAGCGTGGAGCTGCCGCGCGATAAGCTGGTCGTGCTGACGGGCCTTTCCGGCTCGGGCAAGTCCTCGCTTGCGTTCGATACGATCTACGCGGAGGGGCAGAGGCGGTACGTCGAGTCGCTTTCGAGCTACGCGCGCATGTTCCTCGGCCAGATGGAGAAGCCGGATGTGGACAACATCGACGGGCTTTCCCCGGCGATCTCGATCGACCAGAAAACGACGTCGAAGAACCCGCGCTCGACCGTGGGCACGGTCACGGAGATCTACGACTACCTGCGCCTGATGTACGCGCGCATCGGCGTGCCGCACTGCCCGGTCTGCGGCCGGGAGATCCGCCAGCAGACGATCGACCAGATCGTCGATCAGGTTCTCGCGCTGCCGGAGCGCACGAAAATTCAGGTGCTTGCGCCGGTCGTGCGCGGGCGCAAGGGCGAGCACCAGAAGGAATTTGAGGCGGCCCGCAAGGGCGGCTTTGTCCGCGTGCGCGCGGATGGTCTGATCTACGATCTTTCCGAGACGATCAAGCTCGAGAAAAACAAGAAGCACAATATCGAAATCGTTGTGGACCGCCTCGTCATCAAGGCGGATATCCGCTCGCGCCTCGCCGATTCGCTTGAGACGGCTTCCGGCCTTTCGGGCGGCGTCGTGATCGTCAACGTGATCGACGGCGAGGATATCCTGTTTTCGCAGAATTACGCCTGTCCGGAGCACGGCGTCAGCATCGAGGAGCTTTCGCCGCGCATGTTCTCATTCAATAATCCCGCGGGCGCGTGTCCGAAATGCACGGGTCTCGGCGTTTTCATGCGTATCGATCCGGCGCTGATCATTCCGGATGACCGGCTTTCGATCAGCAAGGGCGGCCTCAAGGGCGGCGGCTGGGCGATGGAGGGCAGCACGATCGCCGCGATGTACATGCACGCGCTCGCCGAGCACTATCATTTTTCGCTCGACACGCCGATCCGTGAGCTGCCGCCGGAGATCGTCGATATCCTGCTCTACGGCACGAAGGGCGAGAAGATCACCGTGCGCCGCAAGAGCGAGTATGGCAGCGGCACGTATGAGACGGAGTTTGAGGGCATCATCAACAACCTCGAGCGCCGCTTCCGCGACACCTCATCCTCGTGGATTAAGGAGGAGATCGAATCGTATATGAGCGCCGTGCCGTGCGACGCCTGCCACGGCAAGCGTCTTTCACCGGAAAGCCTCGCGGTGACGGTCGGCGGCAAGAATATCAGCGAGCTGTGCGATCTCTCGGTCGTCGATGCGCTCGATTTCATCGAAAACCTCGAGCTTTCAGACCGCGACCGCATGATTGCGGAGGCAATATTGAAGGAGATCCGCTCGCGGCTCGGCTTTCTGCGCAACGTCGGCCTCGAATACCTAACGCTTTCCCGCGCGGTGGCGACGCTTTCTGGCGGCGAGAGCCAGCGCATCCGCCTTGCGACGAACATCGGCTCGTCTCTGATGGGCGTGCTGTACATCCTCGACGAGCCGAGCATCGGTCTGCACCAGCGCGACAACCACAAGCTGCTCGCCACGCTGAAGCGCCTGCGCGACCTCGGCAACACGGTAATCGTCGTCGAGCACGACGAGGACACGATGCTCGAGGCCGACCATATCGTCGATATCGGCCCCGGCGCGGGCATCCACGGCGGCGATGTGATCTACAGCGGCGGCGTGCAGGGGATTTTGAAGTGCAAGAAGTCGATCACGGGCCAGTATCTCAGCGGCGCGCGGACGATCGCCGTGCCGGAAACGCGGCGCACGGGCAACGGGAAAAAGATCACGATCGTCGGTGCGAAGCAGAACAACCTGAAAAATGTGACGGTTGATATCCCGCTCGGCAAATTCGTCTGCGTCACCGGCGTTTCCGGCTCGGGCAAATCGTCGCTGATCAACGAGATCTTATACAAGAAGCTCGCGGGCGAACTCAACGGCGCGCGGACGGTGCCGGGCGCGCACCGCGAGATCCGCGGCATGGAGCACCTCGACAAGGTGATCCAGATCAACCAGTCGCCGATCGGCCGCACGCCGCGCTCGAACCCGGCTACCTACACCGGCGTGTTCACCGATATCCGCGAGCTGTACGCGAACGTGCCGGAGTCGAAAATGCGCGGCTTCGGGCCGGGGCGCTTTTCGTTCAACATCAAGGGCGGCCGCTGCGAGGCCTGTCAGGGCGACGGTATCATCAAGATCGAAATGCACTTCCTGCCGGACGTCTACGTGGCGTGCGACGTGTGCAAGGGCAAGCGCTATAACCGCGAGACGCTCGAGGTCAAATACAAGGGCAAGAGCATTTACGACGTGCTCGAGATGACTGTGGAGGAGGGGCTCGAGTTCTTCAAGGACCTGCCGCGGATCGAGCGCAAGCTGCGCACGCTGTACGATGTTGGGCTCGGCTACATCAAGATCGGCCAGCCGGCGACGACGCTTTCGGGCGGCGAGGCGCAGCGCGTGAAGCTCGCGACCGAGCTGAGCCGCAGGCCGACGGGCAAGACGGTCTATATCCTCGACGAGCCGACGACCGGCCTGCACATCGCGGATGTCCACCGGCTGATCGAGGTGCTGCAGAAGCTCGTCGATACCGGCAACACGGTGATCGTGATCGAGCACAACCTCGACCTGATCAAGACGGCCGACCACATCATCGACCTCGGCCCCGAGGGCGGCGACAAGGGCGGCACGGTTATCGCCGAGGGCACGCCGGAGCAGGTGGCCGAAACGCCCGGCTCCTACACGGGCGAGTATATCCGCATGATGCTCGAGCGCGACAAAAAGCGCAGGGAACAAGACCGTTGACAGCGCCGCGGCGCCGTGCTAAAATAAACCCATGCCGCAAGGCGCAGAATGAAACGGGAGATGTGAAGCAAATGGTGGCGCTTCCGCCGAAAAGGAGAATCTGCTCTGTACAATTCCATCCGATGAAACATTGTACAGAGCTCAGCGTTTAAAGACACGTTTGGATTTCATCGGGAAGCCGTAGGGCAAGGGACGCACGCGCCTTTGCTTTGGTTTCCTACACGAATTTTCGAATGTGCCGGGCTGCGGACAGTGTTTTGTCCGCAGCCCTTTTGTTTTTTTTCATCGGCCGTTCGCCGGGCAGAGGGTGCGATACGAAGGTATCGGCTTTCTGCCCTTTTTTGTTTTGGATTGAAGAGAGAGGTTAGTTTGAAAATACTTTTTCACACACGATTTGTGCCTTTGCCGCAACGAGCAAAGCGGCAATCGGCTTCGCCGACCGGCACAAAAAATAAGGAATGGTGATTTCTATGCTTTTTATTCAATACCCGAAGTGCTCCACCTGCAAAAAAGCGCGCGCTTGGCTCGTCGAACATGGCGTGCCGTTTGAGGACCGCCACATCGTCGAGCAGAACCCGACCGCCGAGGAGCTCGCCGACTGGCACGGGCGGAGCGGCCTGCCGCTCAAGCGCTTTTTCAACACGAGCGGCCTGCTCTACAAATCGATGAACCTGAAGGACCGCCTGCCGGACATGCCCGAGGCGGAGCAGCTCCGCCTGCTCGCGGCGGACGGCATGCTCGTCAAGCGCCCGATCGTTGTGGACGGCGAGACCGTGCTCGTCGGCTTTAAGCCGGCCGAGTGGGAGGCGGCGCTGCTGAAATAAGGCGCGGAACGCCCCTTTTCGGGAACCTGCTGCGCTTTGCGGCGATCGGCCGCAGGAAAAAGAACGCCCGGCGCCTCCGGTTTTGGAAAGCGCCGGGCAATTTGTCGTTTTACCGCCGAACCGCAGCTTTCAATTACAGGCCGAGCACGTCGCGGATATAGATGCGGGAGACCTCGGCCGAGTGGAAGTTGCAGACCTCCGGGCGGTCGAGCTCGACGCAGAGCACGCCGTCGTAGCCGACCTCCTCGAGCGCCGCCTTGACGGCCGGGAAATCGACCGTGCCGTGGCCGAGCGCGCGGAACGTGCCCATCTTGGCGGGGCCGACGGCGCTTTTCAGCGCGTAGGTGTCCACATCCTTGAGGTGCATGAAGGCGAGGCGGCCGCCGTACTGGCGGATCAGCGCCGCAGGGTCCATGCCGGCGAGCGTCGTGTGCGCGGTGTCAATGCAAAGGGAGACGGCCTCCGGGTTTGTGTGCGCCGCAAAGTAATCGATGTCGCTCTGCGAGAACACGCAGGTGCCGTAGTGCGGGTGGAAGCATACGGTCACGCCGCGCTCCTTGGCGTAGGCGCCGAGCTCGTTGACGATCGCGCACATCTTGTCGATCATCTCCGGGTTTGTCGGGCGCTCGCTCGGGCCGTCGTCGCCGAAGCCGCCGTTCTGGCAGTTGTACCACTTGCCGCCGACCGCCGCGAGGAAATCGACCTGCTCCTTCGCGATGCGCAGCGACTCCTCCACGTCGAAGGTGAAGTGGCCGTAGAGGTTGACGAGCTCCACGCCGCAGTCCTTCTGGAGCTGCACGAGCTCTTCGGGGTTATCCTTGTAGAAATCGCGGATGAACGCGAAGTTTTCCACATAGTCGTAGCCGAGGAATTTGCACTCCTTGAACGACTGCGCGAGCTGCTCTTTGGCGGCTTCGGGCTCGTGGCTCTTAATCCAGGTCCATCCGGTGTAGCATACTTTCATCATGGTGATTCTTCCTTTCTTCAATCCGTTTGGGTTTGTTCTGTAGATTTGCGCTGTTTATCGCTCCGGCGCGGTGTTCAGCTGTCGAGCACGCCGTGGAGCGGGTTGTTCTGCATCGGGGCCGAGCGCTCGTAGCGGGTCTTGAGCGGCACGAGCGCGCCGGTTTCCGAGGATTTTGTGAAGCTCGTCAGAATCTCGAGCACGTGGTGCTGCTGGCGGTAGTTCGCGCGGAAGCCGCGGCCGGTGCGCAGCGCCTTGCACATGTCGGCGAGGCCGAGCGCTCGGGAATTCTCGGCGTAGTCGTACATCAGCGGGATCTCCTTGTAGCCCTCGTAGATGTTCGGCACGGTCTTGCGCTGAAGCGCCGGGTCGGTCTTCGGGGCCGCGGCCTGGTCCTCCGGGCGCAGCAGCAGCACCGGGCCGCCGAA
>URQJ01000064.1 GCA_900549945.1 uncultured Oscillospiraceae bacterium | reverse complement strand
GTCGTACGGCAGAAGCTGCAGAAACTCCCGGCGGATGCCGACCTGCCGCACGACCGTGCGCCCGCAGCAGGCCGCCGCCGGGTAGACAACGCATGCGGGCTTCATCGCCGTGAAGGTCACCGTATGCCGGGCACGGAAGCACGCCCCGTTCACAGCGCCGGTATCGCACTCCGCGCCGCTCGGCAGGTCTACCGAAACGCGCAGCGCCTTCGAAGCGTTCGCGCGCGCGATGACGGGCTCCATTGCCTGCGGCATCCGGCCATGAAAGCTGAAGCCGAATATTGCGTCCACGATCAGGTCGGCCTTATCGATCGCCTTTCCGGCCGCGCGCGCCAGCATGATGTCGATCCCCTTGTGCATCTTGTCGTACGCCTGCTTCGCGAGCGCCGACGCCGGCGCTCCCTGCATCAGCACGACCGTCACCTTCGCCCCGGCCTTCGAGAGCAGGCGGGCGATTACAAAGCCGTCGCCGCCGTTGTTGCCCTTGCCGCAGAGAATCACTGCACTTTTGCCGCGCACCTCGATCTGCTCCCCAATATACGCCGCGACCGCCGCGCCGGCGTTTTCCATCAGCGTTTCCATCGAAACGCCGGATTCCACCGCGCATTCCTCCAGCCCGCGGATTTCCGCCGCCTTCAAAACCACCATGAACCGCACTCCCCCTGTCTGTACTTTATACCTCTAGCATACACAAATTCCTGGGAAATTTCAATAGAAAATCCGCGCGCCCCACCGTGGGACACGCGGACTCTGAGCAGGGACCGCGCACAAAGGGCGGCCGCCTGTATTTTTATGCCTTGCCGAGAGCCGCCGGGATTTCACATCACGGCTGCGCAGCCACCGCCTTTTTGCGCCATTTTCCCGTGCGGTACTGGGCGAAGGAGATCGCCCAGTTTGCAAACCAGCCGATCGGCACGGCGTACCAGACCATCGCGATGCCGAAGCGCGGCGCGAACAGAACCGCCACCACGACGCGGATGCACAGGTTTACGAGGTTTGCAACCGTAAACATCTTCATGTCGCCCGCGCCGCGCAGCAGGCCGTCCACCGTCATCTTAAAGCCGATCAGGCAGAAGAACCAGCCCATAAACTGCAGGTAGCCCTGACCTGTGGAAACGGCGGCCGCCGTGCCGTCCGCCCCGAGAAAGACCGAGATGATCGGCCCGTGGAACAGCTCAAGCACGAGGCAGATCGCCGCGGCGCAGACCACGACCATCCCCTGCGCCGCGCGGTAGCCCTGCACGACGCGGTCGAGCTTCTTCGCCCCGATGTTCTGCGCCGTATAAGAGGAAATCGCGTTGCCGATGCCCGCCATCGGCACGATGCAGATCGATTCGATCCGCATCGCCGCCGAGAAGCCCGCAAGCGCCTCGGAGCCGAACCCGTTGACGACGGACTGGACCAGCATCATACCGATCGACACCGTGGACTGCTGCAAAATCGAGGGCAGCGCGATCTTTGTCATGCGCCAGAGCTCCGCAGGGTCGTACAGCTTCACCTTGCCGCAGCCGAGCTTCTTCAGCTCCCAGACCAGCACGGCAAAGGAGAGCACCGCCGAAATCCCCTGCGCGATCCACGTCGCCCACGCGACGCCCGAAACCCCCATCTGAAAGCGGGTGACGAGCAGGAAATCGAGCGCGATGTTGAGGAGCGAGGAAAAAATCAAGAAGCACAGCGGGATTTTGGATTTGCCGAGCGCGTTGAACATCGCCGAAAGCACGTTGTACATAAAGAGGAACGGCAGGCCGTAGAAATAGATGTCCAGATACTCGACCGCCATGTCCAGAACATCTGCCGGTGTGTTGAGCAGCACCATGATGCTGCGGCTGAAAAGCAGTCCGACGCCGCCGAGCAGCACGCTGATGCCGAGAAAGGAAAGGCACACCGTGGAAATGGCCGTTTTCATTTTGCCGTACGATTTGCCGCCGAAATACCGGCTGACCGTGACCGACGCGCCCATGCCACCGCCGATCGCCACGCAGATGAAGATATTCGTCAGTGAGTAGGAGGCGCCGACGGCCGCGAGCGCCTGCTCGCCGACGAAGCGCCCTACGACGGCGGAGTCCACCATCGTGTAGGTCTGCTGGAAGAGGTTGCCTATGATGATCGGCAGTGCAAACACCAAAAGCGCCGAAAGCGGCTTTTTCTTTGTCAGATAATCATTTCCCATTTTCGCCCTCCGGATTTTTTGCTTTCCGCCCGCGGCACGGCTGCCGCGCAAAACGCCTTTCTGCGCGGCGCCGCCGGCGGAATTCCCACTAAAAGCTACCATATCCGCGCGGCTTTGTCAAGAAACCGCCGCAAAAGAAAGGGACGCGCGGCATAGCTGCCGTGCGTCCGAAAGCTCTTTTATTTTCCCGCGTGCTCAGCCGCGCCCAAAGATCTCAAATTTCAGGCGGCGGTCCATAAACGGCTTGATCGCGTCGATGCAGCGCTCGTCGGGCGAGAACACAAGCAGCGTGAGGCCGGTCTTGCGGCTCTTCGCAATCACGTACCACGCGTCCTTGGCCTCGTCGGTCTCCGTCGCAAAGAAAGTCTTATCCACGCGCTTGCCGCGGAGCTTCTGCGCGTTCTCCGTGTACTTGCCCATCTCCTCAATGGCCTTCGCGTCGAACGACGTGAGGCGCTTGCGGCTTCTGCGGTTCGTGATCTTATCGACCGCGATGTCGCCGTTCGTGATGCTGTACTCAAACTCGACGCTGCGCGAGGAGATGACCCAGTAAAGGCCGTAAATCACGCCGCAGAGTACGAGAAACGGAATCATGGGCAGAATCGGCGTCAGCATCAGGCCGACAAAAAGCAGCACCGCACCGAGAACCGACGCGCCGAGGCAGATCAAAATATCCTTCGGCCCAATCTTCTTCTTGACCATATATTCCACGAAAATGTCTGTCATCATTGTGTTTTACCTTCCCTTGCTTCAAATCGCTTATTTTTGTCATTATAACACAGGCGCGCCGGAAGTTCAACCATCTATTTTGTTAATTTTCTCGGAACCTGTTTGCCTCTATCCGCAGGCGGAAGAAAACACTTGAAAAACGCCGCATCCTGTGCTAAAATAGCGCTAAACGCGATGAAAAAGAAAAGTACCCGGTTTTTTCCGCGGGCAGAGAGGGCGCGCCGTCGGCTGCAAGCGTGCCTCTGCGGGGTTCCGGCGAAGTTCTCTTTGGAGCGGCGGCGCTGAACGGTTCGGCCCCCTTTTCTGTCTGCGCACGGCGGTATTTCGCCGCTGCGGCACACCTTTTTGGAAAGCGGGATGCAGTAGGCGCCGACGGAGCGGCACCGTTACGGGCTTTAGAGGGTGTGTTGGCACCGAAATTGGGTGGTACCGCGAGCTTTCCGGCTCGCCCCATGTGTTTCGCATGGGGCGGGCCTTTTCTTTTGCCTTTGCCCCGGTGCAAACGGAAAATACTTTTACGAAAGGACGTTCAGATTATGGGCATCAGAGAAAACATCGCCGAGCTGCGTCAGAAATTTGAAACGGAGCTTTCCGCCGTGCGCGACAGCGAGACGGTCGAAAAGATCCGCGTCGCCTACCTCGGCAAAAAGGGTTCCGTAACCGAGCTACTCAAAGGGCTCAAGGACCTTTCCGGCGAGGAGAAAAAGGAATTTGGCCAGACAATCAACCTTTTAAAGCGCGAGGTCGATGAAAAAATCACCGCGCAGATCGAGGCCATCCGCAAGGCCGAGGAGGACCGCCTCGTCAACAGTGCCGAGCAGTATGACGTGACGCTGCCGGCGGAAACCGCTTACGGCTCTTATCACCCGATCACGCTCGTGCAGCGCGAGCTCGAGGAGATCTTCGCCTCAATGGGCTTCACCGTAGAAGATTACAAGGAGATCGTCACCGATTACGAGTGCTTCGAGGCGCTCAACATCCCGAAGCACCACCCGGCGCGCGATATGCAGGACACCTATTACCTCGACAACGGCCAGCTTTTGAAAACGCACACCTCGGCCGCGCAGAACAGCATCATGCGCAAATATGGCGCGCCGCTGCGTGCCATCTTCCCCGGCCGCTGCTTCCGCAACGAGAGCACCGACGCCTCGCACGAGAACACGTTCTTCCAGATGGAGGGCATCATGATCGACAAGGACATCTCGATCTCGAACCTCATCTACTTCATGAAGACGATGCTTTCGAAGGTCTTCAAGCAGGACGTCAACGTCCGCCTGCGCCCGGGCTTCTTCCCCTTCGTTGAGCCGGGCTTCGAGCTGGACATCAGCTGCCATGTCTGCGGCGGCAAGGGCTGCTCCACCTGCCACGGCTCCGGCTGGATCGAGCTGTGCCCCTGCGGCATGATTCACCCGAACGTGCTGCGCGACGGCGGCATCGACCCCGAGGAATACACAGGCTTCGCCTTCGGCCTCGGCCTGACGCGCCTCGCCATGATGCGCTACGGCCTCAAGGATATCCGCGACCTCAACAGCGGCAGCCTGAAGGCGCTCGCGCAGTTCAATCACGAATAAACAGGAAGGGAGTCGTTTTACATGCTGATTTCAATGAACTGGATCAACGACTTCGTTGATCTTTCCGGCCTCGATCTTGAAAAGCTGATCCACCAGTTCACGCTTTCCACCGCCGAGGTCGAGGACATCTACTATATGGGCCGCGACATCGAGAACGTCGTCGCCGCGCGCATCCTCTCCGTTGAAAACCATCCGGATTCGAAAAAGCTGCACCTGCTGAAAGTAGACGCCGGCGACAAGGTCTACGACTGCGTCTGCGGTGCACCGAACGTACGCGAGGGCATGACCGTCGCGTTTGCGCGCGAGGGCGGCAAGGCCGGCGGCATGGACATCGTCTGTGCCAAGATCGCGGGGGTCGAATCGCACGGCATGTGCTGCTCCGAAAAGGAGCTCGGCATCAGCGCCGACCACAGCGGCCTGTGGGAGATCACGGATGATCTGCCGCTCGGCACGCCGATCACCGAGGCGTATGCGATCCGCGACGTCGTCTTTGAGGTAGACAACAAGTCCCTGACAAACCGCCCCGACCTGTGGGGCCACTACGGCATCGCGCGCGAATTCGCCGCCTTGACGGGCCGCGCGCTGAAGCCCATCAGCCGCATGGACCTCACGCCGTACAAGGACCTTGCGCCGATCGGCATCGACGTCATCGACCGCGAGCTGTGCTTCCGCTACACCGGTCTCAAGGTGCGCAACATCACAAAGAAAGTCAGCCCGGTCGACATGCGCATCCGCCTCTTCTACTGCGGCATGCGCGCGATCAATCTGCTCGCCGACCTGACGAACTATCTGATGCTCGAGCTCGGCCAGCCGATGCACGCGTTCGACTGCGCGAAGGTCGATTCGATCGAGGTTAAGCGCTTCGATAAGCCCTTTGACTTCGAGACGCTCGACGGCGTGCAGCGCCGCGTAGACGAAAATACGCTGATGATCTGCTCGAAGGGCGAGCCGGTCGCGATCGCCGGCATCATGGGCGGCCTCAGCTCTGAGATCGAAGACGACACCGACAGCCTGCTGCTCGAATCCGCAAACTTCGACGCGGTCAGCGTGCGCAAATCCTCGACGCGCCTCGGCCTGCGCACCGACGCCTCAATGCGCTATGAAAAGACGCTCGACCCTGAGATTACGACGACGGCGATCGAACATTTCATGCAGCTGCTCACCGAAATCGATCCGGGTGTGCAGGTCATTTCCTCCATGACCGACGTTTACGTGCGCCACTACGATAAGATCGACCTCAGCTTTGACAAAAAGTATGTGGATCGTTACACCGGTATCGATATTTCCAACGAGCAGATTCTCAACACGCTGAACGCGCTCGGCTTCAACGCGAGCCTTTCCGGCGAGACCTTCACCGTGCACGTGCCTTCTTGGCGCGCGACGAAGGACGTCACGATCAAGGCGGACATCATCGAGGAAATCACGCGCATCTACGGCTACGACAACTTCAAGATCACCTCGACGAAGAGTGCGCTCGCGCCGGTGCTGCGCACCGCGAGCAGCAACGACGACCGCTTTGCGAAGGACCTGCTCGTCCAGCGCTACGGCCTGCACGAGGTACACTCGTACATCTGGTGCGACGCGAAGAAATACAAGGAGCTGAACATCGAGATTGAGGATAACGTCCGCGTCATCAACGCGATGACCCCAGACCACGTCGTGCTGCGCCGCTCGATGGTGCCGACGATGATCAGCTATGTCAACGAGAACAAGGCCTACGCGAACGAGTTCGGCATCTTTGAGATCGCCCGCGTCGTCGAGGGCCTGCGCGAGGACGGCCTGTGCAGCGAGCGCAAGCACCTCGGCGTCGCCCTGTACAGCCGCACGCGCTCGGAAAAGGACGTCTACCTCGGCCTGCGCGACCTGATGGCCTCGGTCGCGGCCGAGCTCAAGCACCGCCCGTTCGAATTCCGCATTGCAGAGGCAAAGCACAACTGGCAGCATCCGCGCAACACGGCGGACATCTGGCTCGACGGTGTGTGCCTCGGCTTCATCACGATCGTGCACCCGGCCGTGCAGTCGAAGATCGACAAAAAGGCCGTGATCGTCGCGGCGGAGCTCGACATGGACGCCTTCTCGGCGTTGCCCGCCTCCGTGATCCGCTACGATGAGCCCTCAAAGTTCCCGGGCATCGACATCGACCTCTCCCTCGTCGTCTCCGACACGCAGACCTACAGCGCGCTTTCGGCCGCATGGGCGGACGTCACGCCGCTTTTAAAGGGCGTTTCGCTGATCGATTCCTATATCGGCGCCGTTAAGAGCATCACGCTGCGCTTCACATTCTCCTCTGTGGAAAGAACGCTCTCGAAGGCCGAGGTGCAGGGCTGGATCGATACGATCGTCGAGCGGCTCGACGCCATGGGCGTGACGCTCAGATAAAAAGAATTTGTAAATAATTTCGCCGCCTCTTGCAATTTTCGCCCTTTTGCGGTATGCTTAATGCAGAGCTTTTCTGTAAAAAGCAAATATTGTTTCATTTCCGGCATACACTTATATGGAGCCTGCGCGGCTTCTTATCCGTCCGCCGGCGAGGAGGTGTTCCACATGGCAGACAATTTCACAGACCATACCCAGACGTTCAACTTCGAGGCGCTTCAGCAGCCCGACATGCAGCAGATTCTGACGCTGGTCTACGATGCGCTTAAGGAAAAAGGATATAACCCGATCAGCCAAATCGTGGGATATATCCTCTCTGAGGACCCCACCTATATCACGACGCACAACAACGCGCGCAGCCTGATCCGCAAGATCGACCGCGATGAGCTTTTGAAGGCGATGGTGCGCACGTATCTGGGCGAATAATTTGGGCATGAGACCGCCGCCGCACGGGCTTTCCGACGGCGGCGGTTCTGCTTCAAAAATAATGTTTGTGTTTTCTGCCCGGATATGCTATACTTAAATGCAGTCTAAAGACGCAAATTCGATGAAAGATGGTGAATAGAATGAGCGAAAAAAAGAATACTGCGTTTCCCATGTACCGCGGCAAGCCGCTCGTGCGCTGCGGCGACACGCTGTACCTCGGAAACATGACGGATAAGTATGTGATCAAGATCGATATTAAAACCAAAAAGCCGCTCGACGATATGGAAATCGCCGACAAGTGTATCGTGCAGCTGATGTACACAGACCCGGAGATCCGCACGAGAAAGCAGATTGTCAAGACGAGCGAGAAAAACGGCCTGTACCTCGCGCTCGACATCGCGGACGCATGGCTCACCCGCGCGCTCGCCGAATAAGCGCTGATAAAAAGCACAGAACGCCCCGCGATCAAGCAGGCCGTTTTGTGCTTGTTTTTTGCGCCCCGGCCCCGCAGGCCTCCGTGCATGCCCCGCCTATTCCCCCGTTCCGCGGTCAGAATCATCCGGTATTCTCCCGTTTGACGCCAAGGAGGTAGTGTGAAGAATACCTTTTCACACACGATTTGTGCCTTTGCCGCGACGAGCAAAGCGGCAGTCGGCTTCGCCGACCGGCACAAAAAATAAGGAATGGTGATTTCTATGAAAAAACACATCCATCTTTTCGGCGTCTCCGGCTCCGGAACCACGGCGATCGCCGCGCAGCTCTCCGCACACCTCGGCTGCGCGCACTTCGACGCCGACCGCTATTTCTGGCTGCCGGCCGCCAAGCCGTTCACGCAGGAGCGCGACCGGGAGGAATGCCTGCGGCTGCTCCGCCGCGATCTCGCAGGCACAAACCGCTGGGTACTGAGCGGCTCCGTTACCGGATAGGGCGAAGTGTTTGCGCCGCTTTTCGATCTCGCCGTATTCGTCTACGTGCCGCCGGCCCTGTGCACCGAGCGCCTGAAAAAGCACGAAGCCGAGCGGTACGGCGCGCGCATTCTGCCCGGCAGTGAACGCCGCGAGACACACCTGAATTTCATAAGCTGAGCCGCAGCCTATTAGGACGGCACGCGCGGCAGGCGCTCGCCCGCGAAGTACGAGGCATGAATCCGGACGCTGGCCTGCCCGGTCCTGCACGTCGAAAATATCCGGCTTAAAGAGAGCGTCGCGGCCGTCCTGCGCGCTGCACAGGAAAATTAACAGGAAAATTAAAGGGGAGCGCGGAACCCGGCATGGGCTCTGCGCTCCCCCTTTAATTTTCGATCACCCTCGCTGCCGGTGTCTGCCGTGGCTTACCGTCCGGCCTCCCGCTGCGGCGCCTGTACCGCAGCTTTCAGCCGCTCCCGCTTGTATTTCGGCAGCTTCCCCACCACCGTTTCATAGCTGTGGCCGAGCATTTCGCGGATCGCCCTGTCCGGCACAGCGCCGAGCGGAAACGTGTTGAAATACGGCTGCTGCACCGGCGGGCAGTGATAGCCGCGCACGACAACGCCCGGGAACATCCGCCGGTAGAAATCGCCGGTCATCCGGTCACAGTTCAGCGTGGCGGAATCCACACCGCGCAGCGTAAAAATCTGCGCGAAAATGCGCCCCTCCACCTTGATGATCACGCTTTCGGGGCCGAACGGGTGGTCCTCATACGCTCCGGGCATTTGCAGCGCGAGGCCGATCAGTGTTTGCGGCGTCATTTTTCCTCCAGCTCCTCCAAAAACATGCGGAACGCCGTGGGCAGCGCGTATGTTTCCGCAAGTGCGGCGGCGTCCGCCCATGTGAAGCGCTCCGGCCTCTCGGCACAGTCGAGCACGTAGCCGGTCATCTCCCAGCGGATGTGCGTGAAGATATGCGTCTTGTGCAGCTCGCGGACGACGCCGAACGGCGACGCGCCCTGATGATGGAACTCGGTGCCGAAGGCGTGTTCGTGGGCTCCGGTATCTTCAAGTCCGGCGATCCGGCCAAGCGCGCCGCCGCCATCGTCAAGGCCACCGCCAACTGGCAGGACGCCGATCTGCTCGCCAAGCTGTCCGAAAACCTCGGCGAAGCCATGGTCGGCATCAATGAGGACGAGATTCAGACCATCATGGCCGCTCGCGGCGAGTGAGTGCATTACCTTGGCTCCCCTCTTTGAGGGGAGCCAGGAAAGGGTGACGCTCCCGCCAGCGGGAGTCAAGGCCCAAGGAGACAACATGGTTGTAGCTGTTGAATATATTTCCAAAGAAGAATCCGCGGACGCCAAAAACGCCAAGCACGGCGT
>URQJ01000063.1 GCA_900549945.1 uncultured Oscillospiraceae bacterium | reverse complement strand
CCACCGAGATCTACACTCTTTCCCTACACGACGCTCTTCCGATCTGGCGACGACGTCGGCGCGACGGCGCTCGGGCGCATCAGCCGCGAGCTCGAAGCCGCCGGCTACGAGATGCTCTACGTCGTGAACCGCTACCGCATCCTTTCGACAAAGCCGGAGGAAACGCTGCCGCTGCTGCGCGAAATCGAGGGCGCGTCGCATTTAAAGGCGACGGCGGTCGTCAACAACTCGCACCTCGGCGTGGATACGACGCTTGAGACGGTGCGGGCCGCCGTGGGCTTTGCCGAGGAATCGGCGCGGCTGTGCGGCCTGCCGCTTCTGTATTCGACAGTTCCGGATTTTGCGGCCGGGGAGGAAACGCCCGCGGGCTTCAAGGTCGTTCGGAGATATGTGCACTTCGTCTGGGAGGACGAAGCGGATTTTTAACTAGGAGGAAAAACGATGGCAAGGATTATTGTGGACGAAAAAGTGTGCAAGGGCTGCTCCATGTGCATCAACGCATGTCCGAAGAAAATCATCGCGCTCGCGAAGGATCGCCTGAATGCGAAGGGCTACCACCCGGCGCAGCTCATCGACGAGGCGGCCTGCGTCGGCTGCGCGGCGTGCGCCACCATGTGCCCCGATACGGCAATTACAGTTGAACGCTAACAGGGAAAGGAATGTTTCATTTATGGCAGAAAAGGTTTTGATGAAGGGCAACGAGGCGCTCGCCGAGGCCGCAATCCAGGCGGGCTGCCACCACTTCTTCGGCTATCCCATCACACCGCAGACAGAGCTTGCCGCCTATATGGCAAAGCGCATGCCGAAAATCGGCGGTACATATCTGCAGGCGGAGTCGGAAATCGCCGCCGTCAATATGGTGCTCGGCGCGGCTGCGGCCGGCGTGCGCGCGATGACCTCCTCCAGCTCCCCCGGCATCAGCCTGAAGGGCGAGGGCATCTCCTACATGGCGGGCTCCGACCTGCCGGCCGTCATCATCAACGTGCAGCGCGGCGGCCCGGGCCTCGGCGGCATTCAGCCCTCGCAGGCGGATTACTGGCAGGCGACGAAGGCGCTCGGCCACGGCGATTTCCAGATTCTCGTCTTTGCGCCGTCCACGGTGCAGGAGATGGTCAACCTCGTCTCCGACGCGTTCGACAAGGCCGACCAGTACCGCATGCCCGCGATGATCCTCGCCGACGGCATGCTCGGCCAGATGATGGAGCCGGTCGAGCTGCCGGAAAAATCGGCGCAGGCCGCGGCCGATAAGCCGTGGGCAGCCTGCGGCCACGGCGGCAAGCGCAAGCATAACATCGTCAATTCGCTTTATCTGACGCCGAACGCCCTCGAGGATCTCGTGCGCGAGCGCTATGCCCGCTACGAGACGATCAAGGCGAACGAGCAGCGCGCGGAGGAGTACCGCACCGAGGACGCCGACCTGATCGTTGTCGCCTACGGCGCGTCGAGCCGTGTCGCGAGAAGCGCCGTCAATAAGGCGCGCGAGGAGGGCCTCAAGGTCGGCCTCGTCCGCCCGATCACGCTCTGGCCGTTCCCGGCGGACGCGGTGCAGCGCGCGGCAAAGCAGGCGAAGCAGCTTCTCGTCGTGGAGATGAGCATGGGCCAGATGGTCGACGACGTCCGTCTCGCCGCGAACTGCGCCGTGCCGGTCCATTTCTACGGCCGCACGGGCGGCATCATCCCCACGCCGAAGGAAGTGCTCGGCGAAATCAAGAAACTCCTGAAATAAGGCGAAAGGACTGGAATAAAATGGCAGTAGTATTTAAGAAACCGTCCGCCTTGACGGATGCGCCGCTGCATTATTGCCCCGGCTGCACACACGGCATCATTCACCGCCTTGTTGCGGAAGCCATTGAGGAGCTGGGCGTTGAGGGCAGAACGGTCGGCGTGGCGTCGGTCGGCTGCTCGGTTATGTGTTACGATTATTTCACCTGCGATATGGTGCAGGCGCCGCACGGCAGAGCGCAGGCGGTCGCCACCGGCCTCAAGCGCGCGAAGCCCGAGAACGTGATCTTCACCTATCAGGGCGACGGCGACCTCGCGGCGATCGGCACGGCGGAAACCGTGCACGCGGCGACGAGAGGCGAGAACATCACGGTCATCTTTGTCAACAACGCGATCTATGGCATGACCGGCGGCCAGATGGCCCCGACCTCCCTGCCGAATCAGGTCACGCAGACCACGCCCTACGGCCGCGATGTGAACACCGCCGGCTACCCGGTGCGCGTCTGCGAGATGCTCTCCACGCTCGACGGCGTCGCGCTCGCGCAGCGCGTCACGGTGGACAGCGTGAAAAACGTCAACATCGCGAAGAAGGCGATCAAGAAGGCGTTCCAGAACCAGCTCGAGGGCAAGGGCTACTCGATCGTCGAGGTGCTCTCCACCTGCCCGACGAACTGGGGCATGTCGCCGGTCGACGCGCTCGGCTGGCTGCGGGAAAACATGCTTCCGTATTATCCGCTCGGCGTATTCAAGGACGGCACGAAGGGGGACAGACTGAAATGAAGGATCTGAACATGGTTTTCGCCGGCTTCGGCGGTCAGGGCGTTCTGTTTGCCGGCAAGGTCGTCGCCTATGCCGGTCTCATCGAGGGCAGAGAGCTTTCGTGGCTCCCCTCCTACGGCCCGGAAATGCGCGGCGGCACCGCGAACTGCAGCGTCTGCCTTTCGGACGAGGCGATCGGCTCGCCGCTCGTGACGAACCCGAACGTGCTCGTCGCGATGAACCGCCCCTCGCTCGATAAGTTTGTGAACGACGTCGAGCCCGGCGGCGTGATTCTGCTCGACAGCAGCCTCATCGACGTAAAGGTGGAGCGCGACGACGTGACAACCTACTACGTACCGGCCTCGAAGCTCGCTGAGGAAAACGGGCTCAAGGGTCTCGCGAACATCATCCTCATCGGCAAGCTCTTCAAGGAGGTCGGCTTCTGCGCCGAGGAAACGCTCGACAAGGCGCTTCAGAAGTGCATCCCGGCCCGCAAGGCCGA
The DNA here is from genome assembly GCA_900549945.1 of uncultured Oscillospiraceae bacterium. Lineage (GTDB taxonomy): Bacteria > Bacillota > Clostridia > Oscillospirales > Acutalibacteraceae > Hominenteromicrobium. The sequence goes on along the minus strand of URQJ01000063.1, from coordinate 6,642 downwards.
TATGCTCGGCTTCAACCGCAAGGCCATCGAACTCGGCCGCGCGCAGTAAAATCAGGCGTAAGACGAAAAAGCCCGCACAGCGTTGTGCGGGCTTTTTGCGTGGAGCGCGCCGCCGCGGGCACACCGTCCATGCAAGCGTTATTCCTTCTTCCGCGTCAGGAAAGCGCCGATAGCGGCCCCGAGGAGGAGAACCGGAGCCGCCCGGACAAAAATCCACTCGCACGCGTGGAGCGCCACGCCGATGACGGCGGTCTCCGGGCTGCTGTAGTCCCAGTTCAAGTAAGGGCTTTTGAGCACGGCACTGAGGAGCACGAAAATTGCGAGCAGAGCCGCGCACAGCCCGAGCAGCGTTCCGTGCAGGATTTTCCGCCGCGCGGCCTTTCGTCCGGCAAGCTGTAAGTTGATGACCTCCAGCTTTTCGGAAATTGCCTTTAAGCCGTCGGGCTCCGCCGGCGCGACGGTTTCGCCGAGCAGCGTGCTCACGGGCGTCTCCAGCACCGCCGAAAGGACAAGCAGCATGTCGGAATCGGGCACTGAAAGCCCCGTTTCCCACTTCGATACGGTCTGCCGCACCACGTTCAGCTTCACGGCAAGCTCCTGCTGGGAAAGCCCCTTCGATTTTCTGATGGCCCGGATGTTTTCATTCAGCATTTGGGTCAGCCTCCTTTATTTTTGGTCCCGGCACAAGCATACCGAAAACCGGCCGTTGCCGCAAGCAACGCGTGTTAACATCTGCATTGTACCACGCCGCCGCGCGTTTTTCCAGCGGATTGCGCGCTGCGCCGCGGAAATGGGCGGCTTTGCCCCGCGGGCGCATCCTCGCCGCGGTTATTTACAATTTGCTCATATCCTGTTCATAACGGCGGCGGAATCGGAACCTATAATAAAGCGCATGACAATTTAAACGATGCAGAGCGCAAGGGAGAAAATGAAATGCTGCAAGTCAAGAATATCCACAAGCAATACAAAACCGGTGAGCTTGTGCAGGACGCCCTGCGGGACGTGAGCCTCAACCTGCGCGACAGCGAGTTTGTCGCCGTGCTCGGCCCGAGCGGCTCGGGCAAAACGACGCTGCTCAACATCATCGGCGGGCTCGACCGCTACGACAGCGGCGACCTCATCATCAACGGGATCTCCACGAAGCAGTACAAGGACCGCGACTGGGATTCCTACCGCAACCACACGATCGGCTTTGTGTTTCAGAGCTACAACCTGATCCCACACCAGACGATCCTTGCGAACGTCGAGCTCGCGCTGACGATCTCCGGCGTTTCGCGCGCCGAGCGCAGAAAGCGCGCGCAGGCGGCACTCGAGGAGGTCGGCCTAGGCGAGCAGTCGCACAAGCGGCCGAACCAGCTTTCGGGCGGGCAGATGCAGCGCGTCGCCATCGCCCGCGCGCTCGTCAACGACCCCGACGTGCTCTTGGCCGACGAGCCGACCGGCGCGCTCGACAGCGAGACGAGCGTGCAGGTCATGGAGCTTTTGAAGGCGGTCGCGAAAAACCGCCTCGTCGTCATGGTCACGCACAACCCCGAGCTTGCCGAGCAGTACGCCACGCGCATCGTCCGCCTGCGCGACGGCAAAATCACCGACGATTCAGACCCCTTTGCGGTGGACGAGGCGGCGCTCAAAACGCCGGAGCACAAAAACATGGGGCGCGCCGCCATGGGCTTTCTCACCTCGCTCTCTTTGAGCTTCAACAACCTGCGCACGAAGAAGGGCCGCACGCTCCTCACCGCGTTCGCGGGGTCGATCGGCATCATCGGCATCGCGCTGATCCTCTCGCTTTCGACCGGCGTGAACCAGTACATCGCAGACATCCAGAAGGAGACGATGACCTCCTATCCGCTGACGATCACGGCCGAAACCTTCGACATGTCGGCGCTGATGGAGGCGCAGGGCGCGATGGGAGCCGTGCACGGCGCCGTGCAGGATGCGGACGCCGCGCCCGAGGACGGCGTGCACGCGGACAGCCGGAAGCTCGAGGCTGTGGAAACGCTCGAGTCGAGCGTCACCGAAAACGACCTGACGGCCTTTAAAAATTACCTCGACGACCCCGAAAGCGAGATCGCGCAGTACCTCGGTGAAAACGGCGTCGTCTATACGTACAACGTCCAGTTCGATGTGTTCGCGCGCGACGCGGACGACGCCCCGGTCAATACGAGCGTGGATGTCGGCGAGGACGCGGAGAGCGGGGATGAATCGAGCTTCACCGCCATGATGAACCAGAACATGCAGAACGCCATGACGATGATGACCGGCTCCGACAGCGGCGCGGAAAATTTTGAGGAGCTGATGGCCGGCACGGAGAGCACCGTCAGCCCCGTCGTCACCGACAGCTACGACCTGCTCTACGGCGCGTGGCCGGAAAATTACGACGAGGTGGTGCTCGTGCTCGACGAGCAGAATTCCATCCCCACCGATACGCTCTACCAGCTCGGCCTCATCACGAAGGACGAATACGACGCGGTCCGCGCGGCGATCGAGGACGGCGAAACGCCGGAAGCGTTCGACTGGGATTACGCCGATGCCGCGGACCGCAGCTTCTGGCTTGTGCCGGCCTGCGACCGCTATCAGGAGAACGACGACGGCACGTTCACCTATATCAAGGAGGAAAACGGCGGCGCGGAACAGCTCATGGAAAACGCGCTCGAGCTGAAGGTCACCGGCGTGATCCGCCCGAAGGCGGACGCGGCCAACGCGACGCTGCGCGCCCCGGTGGCGTACACATCGAAGCTCACGGATTACGTGATCGACCACACGAACGAGAGCGCCGTCGTGCGCGCGCAGGCGGAAACGCCCGAGATCAATGTGCTCAACGGCGTGGAATTTGAGGCGGCGGACGACGCGAAAAAGGCCGCCGACGCCGCGGACTACATCTCGAAGCTCGGTGTTTCCGATAAGGCCTCGCTCTACACGATGATCCTCTACTACAACGCGCAGAATGCGGAGGCAGAGGGGACAGAGGCCGGCGCACAGGCCGCGCAGGCGCAGCAGATGCAGGCCGGCGGCATGGGTATGGGCCAAATGGACGAGAGCCAGATGGCCGAGGCCATGGACGCGTGGCTCGAGAACACGCCGGACGAGGAGATCCTCGTCTCGCTCTACGACGAATACATCGACGGGGCCTCCTTTGAGGACAACATGAAGTCGTTCGGCAAGGTCAGCTACGACGCGCCGGATTCCATCAGCATCTACACCGACAGCTTTGAAAACAAGGAGGCCGTTTCGGACTGCATCGAGGCCTATAACGAGACGGTGGACGAGGACAGCCAGATCACCTACACCGATTATGTCGCGCTGCTCACCGCCTCGATTACCTCGATTGTCGATGTGATCTCCTACGTGCTGATCGCGTTTGTCGCGGTTTCGCTCGTCGTTTCCTGCATCATGATCGGCATCATCACGCACATCTCCGTGCTGGAGCGCACGAAGGAGATCGGCATCCTGCGCGCGCTCGGCGCCTCGAAGCGCAACATCTCGCAGGTGTTCAACGCGGAGACGTTTATCATCGGCTTCTGCGCCGGCCTGATCGGCGTTGGCATCTCGGCGCTGCTCACGATCCCGATCAATTCGATCATCGCGCAGCTTGTCGGCAGCGATACGGTGCGCGCGGTGCTGCCTGTCGGCGCGGCGGTGATTTTGATCGCGATCAGCATGCTGATCACGGTGGTCGGCGGCCTGCTGCCCGCAAAGCGCGCGGCGAAGAAGGACCCGGTCACAGCGCTGCGCACCGAGTAACCCCCGCACCCATAAAAAACAAAAACGCCCCGAATCGAGCCGTGCAAAAAATGCACGAGCCCGATTCGGGGTGCTTTATCCGGTGCACCGCAGGTATTCTTCACTTATCCCTGTAATGGGAGCCGCTCTGTACAATTTTGACCATACCGTTTTCAATTCAGTAAACAATGCGGTTGACGTCGTCTATTCTGCGGCTCCAATAAGCGGACAAATCGCCGTTCAGCCGCTCCGGTTTTCCGATTCCTTCATATCCGTTGCGGTCAATATCTTTTAAGAGCTGCAAAATGTGCCCCAGCGTCTTTTTGTCCTGCTTCATCCAATACTCGAAATCTTCCCGCGCTTTAATCATCCAAAATTTACCTCGCATACAGTGCCGCTGGTCGATTTCATCCGAACACTTACCGTCGTTTGTGCCCTGCGATACGCACACCTTTCTTTCTGTATTATAATACATTGTTTTGCAATTAAATGAAAAAATCCCCGAACCGGGCCGCGCAAAAAATGCACGAGCCCGATCCGGGGATTCCCTTTTTTCTATCCTGTTTTACTCCATCTGCACCCCGTCGATCGCTTTGCCGAAGATACCCGCGTACCCATCCGCGCCGTCCTTGTAGCTCTTGCCGAAGCGCACCCAGTCGAGGTAGTCGCCGTCTTTCAGGTGAACGCGGCAGTCCACATGCCCCTGCGGCACGCGGATCTGGATGCCGTCGATGTCCTGCCCGTAGATGCCGGCGTAGCCGTCTGCGCCGGTGCCGCTGTTCTTGACCTCCGACAGCCACTCGTCCTGCGGCTTGCCCTTGAGGTGCACGCGGTAGTAGACGTCGCAGTTTTTCGCGTCGATCCGGATGCCCTGCACCGCGCTGCCGTAAATACCCGCGTACCCGTCCGGCCCATCGCCGGCGTTCACAACCTTCGGCTGCCACGACTTCTGCGTGTACGCCTGATACGTCAGGTCGCCGGTATAGCCCGCGGACGTGTCCGCGCCGCCGCCCGCGCCCGGCAGATCGGCGTTGAGGTACGGCTCCGGGTTGACGCGCGCGTCGGACTTGTCCCGCACCTCAAAGTGCAGGTGCGCGCCGTAGGAGTTGCCGGTGTTGCCCATATGGCCGAGCTTCTGGCCTTTCTTGACTGTCTGCCCGTTCTCCACGGAAATATAGTCCATGTGCGCGTACAGCGTACACCAGCCGTTCGCGTGGCGCAGCTTCACGGCGTTGCCGTAGGAGCGGTTGCCGCTGCTGCCCGGATCATTCGGGATGCCGGACTGGCACCAGACGACTGTGCCGTTGGAATGCGCGGCAATCGCGTCGAGCTGGTTGGTTTTCTTCACGAGATCGCACCCGCCGTGCCCGCCGCTGCCGTAGTGCTGCGTGATCTGGTTCTCGCCGGTCATCAGCACGCGGCTCTTTTTGTTCGCCATGGAATTCCCTCCTTTGTCGGTGCGGAAATCCCGCACGAGGTGGTTTGCGTCGAGCTTTCTGCCCGCGATTTCATACCGGTCGGTGTACTGCCAGAGGCTGTACGCGCCGGTGTAGTCGCAGGTGTCGTTCCACTGCGCGACCCACTTGTCGAAGCGGCCGAGCTTCTCGGTTTTCAGCTTCGTTTCGAGCCAGCTCAGGCTCGCGTAGATGCCGGTGTAAAGCCCTGCCTGTTCCATCGCATCACAGAAGGTGATGCAGATGTCCGCCAGAGTGGCATCGCTCGGCATGCCGTTTTTGGCCTTGTAGCCGTCCGCGTCCTCCATGTCGAGCCACACGCCGAGCGCGGGCTTCCGGCCGCCCAGCAGGCGCAGCATGTGCGCGGCTTCGCCTTCGGCGTCCGCCGCCGTGAGCGCGTAGGAGTAGAGGTACGCGCCCCACGGGATGCCGAGCGCGTCCGCCTCCTCGGCGAAGCGGCCGAATTCGCTGTCGTCCTGATCCTTGTAGTCGCCGCCGTAGCCGGCGCGCAGCAGGAGAAAGCCGGCCTTGTCCGCGATTTCAGCGAGCGAAAGGCCGGCCTGTGCGTAGGATAGGTCGAATCCATGCAGCATAATTGATCCCCCCTTTCATTACGTGCTCCCTCCATATTATTCCTTTTTTCCGACTTTGTTCCCACTCTCGAGCGTGCTCCGGAGCCGGTCGATCAGCTTTGTCAGGACGGGCATGCCGGGCACGCCGATCTCGGCGAGGTTCTCAAGGATCGAGATCAGCTCGTTTATAATCAGCCAAACCGCAACGAGCATGCCGCAGAACATCTCGACATGCAGGTCGATGCCCGCCTGCGCGAGCGCGCCGGTCAGGAGGTAGTCGAGCGCCGCGCCGACCGCGACCATCGCCATATAGCACAGCTTCTTGAGGATGCCCCGCAGGCCGATCCGCGAGCTGAGCTGCGACGCCATGTAGGCCTTCGCCATGCCGGTGACATAATCGACGACCATGATGCACAGCAAAACGAGCAGCGGCGCGGCCAGCGCGCCGAAATACGAGGCGAGTGCTGCGCCTGCCGCCGCAATGCCGCTTTTCAAAAGGTTCTCTCTCATAAATTCCTCCGTTTTCAGTTTAGTTTTTCCCACGCCGGAGCGTAGTCCGCCGGGCTGTAGGCCGTGTCCTGCGCGCACCTGTAAAGCGCATCTTCAAACACCGCGTATTCCCCGATTTTGTACATGTCGTGCGCGCCCTGCACCGGCACGAACGGACGGGCGGTTTCCGGCGACTTCCCGTGCAGGGGCCGCCAGAACGTGAACCACGCCGCGCCGCCGGGCTTGATGTCCGGATACACCGCGCAGTCGTGCGCTTGGAAGCATTCCCACGTCTGCCCGCCGGAATTGCGGATGTCGCCGACCTCAAACTGCCCGGCCGCCCAAGGCTCGTACAGCCCCGAAACGCGGATGCGCGCGTCGTCGTCAAGCCCGGCGATCTGCGCGAG
>URQJ01000062.1 GCA_900549945.1 uncultured Oscillospiraceae bacterium | reverse complement strand
CCCCTCCCGGTACGGCTCGCCGAGCAGGTTGTATGCCTCCGTCGCGTTCGGCACGATGATGTCCGCCGCCGCGCACAGCCGCGCCATGCCGTCCGCCATCTCGCGCGTATACGTCTTATAGAGCCGCCCGCCGTCGCCCATCACGGGATCGACAAGCACCTGCACCGCCGGGTTCACCGCGCGGAACATCCCGAAAATCTCCCGCACGATTTCGATCTGCGCGGCGCTGCCGAGAAAGCCCGAGTAAACCGCGTCAAAGCACGCGCCCTCGCGCAGCCAGTGGCGCGCCCACGGCAGCATGTCGCCGGTCAAGTCGCGGTACACCGGGTCGCAAAACCCGCCCGTATGGGTCGAAAGCGCCGCGGTCGGCAGCACCGTCACTTCACAGCCGAGCGCCGAAAGCACTGGCAGCACTACGGTCAGCGAGCATTTACCCGCGCCCGAAAGGTCGTGTATCGCGAGAACGCGCCTGTTTTCAAAACCTTCTCCCATGAAAAGCCTCGCTTTCCCGGCGCAGCTCAAAGGGCCGGGAAAGCGCCCCGCGCACCCTCTGCCGCGCCGCCCGCCGCAAAAAAAGCGGAAAGCCGCCCGGCCGCACCGGATGGTATTTGAAATAATTGTACCCCCGCGGCAAAATAAAGTCAATTCGCAGTTTACAGGCAAAAAAAAGAATGGTAAAATAAAGGATAATGCGAAACACTATACCGGAGGGCAATGTCATGTACACGGAAAAAAAGAGAAAGCTCATCGTCCGGATCGGCGCGCTGGCACTCGCGGGCCTGATGCTCCTGTCCGCACTGTCCGCCGTTCTGTTCACCTAATTCCGAACCCGCAGGAACAATAAACAAAAGGAATGATAAACCATGTGCAAACCGAAGTATTATATCACGACGGCGATCGCCTACACCTCGAGCCGCCCGCACATCGGCAATACGTATGAGATCGTGCTTGCCGACAGCATCGCGCGCTACAAGCGCCTTCAGGGCTACGACGTGTTCTTCCAGACCGGCACCGACGAGCACGGCCAGAAGATCGAGGAAAAAGCAAAGGCCGCCGGCATCTCGCCGAAGGAATACGTCGATCAGGTCGCGGGCGTCGTCCGCTCGAACTGGGACGTAATGAACACCTCCTACGACAAATTCATCCGCACGACCGACGACTACCACGAAAAGCAGGTCCAGAAGATCTTTAAAAAGCTCTACGAGCAGGGCGACATCTACAAAGGTTACTACGAGGGCATGTACTGCACGCCGTGCGAGTCGTTCTTCACCGAGTCCCAGCTTGTCGACGGCAAGTGCCCCGACTGCGGCCGCGCCGTGCAGCCGGCGAAGGAGGAGGCGTACTTCTTCAAGATGAGTAAGTACGCCGACCGCCTGATCGAGCACATCAACACGCACCCGGAATTCATCCAGCCCGTGCAGCGCAAGAACGAGATGATGAACAACTTCCTGCTGCCCGGCCTGCAGGACCTCTGCGTCTCGAGAACGTCGTTCAAGTGGGGCATCCCGGTCGACTTCGACGACAAGCACGTCGTCTACGTCTGGCTCGACGCGCTGACGAACTACATCACCGGCATCGGCTACGACTGCGGCGGCGAGGGCACCGAGCAGTTCAAGCGCGACTGGCCGGCCGACCTGCACCTGATCGGCAAGGACATCATCCGCTTCCACACGATCTACTGGCCGATCTTCCTCATGGCGCTCGGCCTGCCGCTGCCGAAGCAGATTTTCGGCCATCCGTGGCTTTTGATGAACGGCGGCAAGATGAGCAAATCGAAGGGGAACGTGATCTATGCCGAGGACCTCGTCGAGCTGTTCGGCGTAGACGCCGTGCGCTACTTCGTCCTGCACGAGATGCCGTTTGAATCCGACGGCACCATCACGTGGGACCTGCTGATCGAGCGCACGAACTCCGACCTCGCAAACACGCTCGGCAACCTCGTGAACCGCACGATCTCGATGAGCAATAAGTATTTCGGCGGCACGGTCGCCGATCAGGGCGCCGCCGAGGATGTCGACGCGGACCTCAAGGCCGTCGTGACCGGCACAAAAGCGCGCGTGGAAGCCAAGATGGACGGCCTGCGCGTGGCGGACGCAATCTCCGAAATCTTCGCGCTCTTCAAGCGCTGCAACAAATACATCGACGAGACGATGCCGTGGGCGCTCGCAAAGGACGACACGAAGGCCGGCCGGCTTTCCACTGTGCTGTACAATCTTGTGGAAAGCATCTGCATCGGCACGACGCTCCTGATCCCCTTCATGCCCGAAACGGCCGAACGGATCTTTGCGCAGCTCGGCACCGCGGCGCGCGCATACGAAACGCTCGAGTCCTTCGGCCTCTACCCGAACGGCAACAAGGTAACCGAAAAGCCCGAGATCCTCTTCGCCCGCATCGACGCGAAGGAGATGGAAGCGAAGATCGCCGAAGTCGAAGCGAAAAACGCGCCGAAGCCCGCGCAGGAAAGCGCCCCGAAAAAGGACATCCCCGGCCTCGCCCAGATCACGATCGAGGATTTTGCAAAGGTCGAGCTGACGGTCGCCGAGGTCACGGCCTGCGAGCCGATCAAGCGCGCCAAGAAGCTCCTGAAGCTCACGCTGAACGACGGCACCGGCACGCCGCGCACCGTCGCCTCCGGCATCGCAAAATGGTATAAGCCCGAGGATCTCGTGGGCCGCAGCGTCGTCGTCGTCTCGAACCTCAAGCCCGCCACGCTCTGCGGTGTGGAGAGTCAGGGCATGATCCTCGCGGCGGACGCCGCCGAGGACGACGTGCGCGTGATCTTTGTCGACGGCGTCCCAGCCGGCGCGAAGATCCACTGAGGCGCACCGTGATTTTCGATTCGCACGCCCACTACGATTCCGAGCAGTTCGACGCCGATCGCGACGAGCTGCTCGGCTCCGTTCTGCCGCAGAAGGGCGTCTGCGGCGTCATCCAGATGTCGGCGGATTTCGAGAGCCTCGAGCAGACCGTCGCGCTGTGTGAAAAATACGACTACGTTTACGGCGCGGTCGGCATCCACCCGGAGTGCGCCGCCGATCTGCCGGAAAGCTGGCTGCAAAAGGTCGAAAGCCTGCTTTCTCACCCGAAGATCGTCGCGGTCGGTGAGATCGGGCTCGACTACCACTGGGAGGACGCCTGCCCGCGCGCGCGGCAGAAGGAGGTTTTCGTGCAGCAGCTCGAGCTCGCCGCAAAGCACGGCCTGCCTGTCTCGATCCACGACCGCGAGGCGCACGGCGACATGATGGACATCCTCCGGAAATACCGGCCGCAGGGCGTCGTGCACTGCTTTTCCGGCAGCGTAGAGCTCGCGCGGGAGACCGTCTCGCTCGGCTTATACATCGGCCTCGGCGGCGTCGTGACGTTCAAAAACGCGCGCCACAGCGTTGAGGTCGCGGCGGAGATCCCGCTCGACCGCCTGCTCACCGAGACGGACGCGCCGTATATGGCGCCGGTGCCGTTCCGCGGCAAGCGCTGCGACAGCGCGATGATCCCCTACGACGCGGCGAAAATCGCCGAAGCGCGCGGCATCACGGCGCAGGAGGTGCTCCGCGCGGGCTGTGAAAACGCCCGCCGCCTGTTCCGCCTCCCCGCAAACGACTAAATCCTTTAAAAGGAAGCGATCCGATGACCATCACCTATGAATACGGCGGAAACCTGTACATCAACATGACGAACCAGTGCCCGAATGCCTGCGACTTCTGCCTGCGGCAGAACAGCAGCGGCAGCCTGTACGCCGACAACCTCTGGTACGAGGGCGCGGAGCCGTCGAAGGAGGAAATGCTCGCCGATATCGAAACCCGCAGCCTCGCAAAGTACGGTGAAATCGTTTTCTGCGGCTACGGCGAGCCCGCCTGCCGCTGGGACGATATGCTCTGGCTTGCCGGAAAGATCAAGGCTATGGGCCCCTATGCGCTGCGCATCAACACGAACGGGCTTGCGGACTGCATCACGGGCCGCAGCACCGCCGCCGAAATGCGCGGGCTGATCGACACGGTCTCCGTCAGCCTGAACGCGCCGACCGCCGAAAAATACGACGCGGTCTGCCACTCGAAATACGGCCCCGCCGCGTTCGACGCGATGCTCCGCTTCACCGCCGAGGCCGTACAGAGCGTACCGCATGTCGTGATGACCGTTGTCAGCACGATGCCGTCCGCAGATATCGAAGCCTGCCGGAAGCTCTGCGCGGCAGCCGGCGCCGCGTTCCGCATCCGCGAATACATCTCGGAATAACCGGCTCCCCTCTTTCCCGGCAGTCCTGCACGCAAAAAAGGCACGCCCCGCATCCGTTTTTCGGTGCAGGGCGCGCCTTTTATTTTTATGCCGCGCCGGCCGACCGGACAAGCAGGCGGTCCAGCCCGCGGCGCACGGCCTCCACCGCCGGGCCGAGCAGAAAGGCCATCGCGAGCGTGACGGCCGCAAACGGCGCGCCAAGCACATAGCCGAGCGCGATCACCGCGAGGTCGTACGCCACGCGCAGCACGCTGAACGGCACTCGGCCCCGAAGTGCCTTGTGCAGAATGAACGGCAGCGCGTCATACGGCGCCACGCCGAGGTCCATGTCCATGTAGACCGCCGCCGCGAGGACGAACAGCCCCAGCGCCGGAACGGCCACGAGGACGCGCGTCAGAAGCGGCGCGAAAAAGCCCGCCGGCAGCACCATGTCCCAGATCCAGCTGAAAAAGTCGCAGATATAGCCGACCAGCAGCATGTTGGCAAACGTGCCGAGACCGATGTGCCTGCGCCCGAAAGCCAGCACGAGGAGAAACAGCGCGATATTCAGCGCCGCCTGCCACGTGCCGAACGAAAGCCCGAGTTTCGCCGAAACCGCAAGGTTCAGCGCCGTGAAGCCGTCGGTGCCGAAGCCGCACGGCACGAGCCACGAGATCGAAAAGCCCATCAGCGCCACGCCGGCCGCCATGCCGAGAACCTGCCTGAAAAGCGTTTTTTGCATGCTCCGGCTCCCCTCAGTTCAGCGTGATGCGGAAAACGACCGGGCCCTTCGTACAATACGGCGTGCGGATGTGCAGGCCCTCCGCGTCGCGCGTCCATTCCGGCGCCGCATCCGTCCCCAGCACCTCTACGCGCCCGACGAGGCCGTGGAACACCGTGCCGGCCGTGTGCGCCTGCATGCGCAGCGAGCGGATGCAGTATTCGCCGCTTTCGCTCGCCTTCATCGCTGCGGCGTACAGCTTGTCGCCCTTCGCCGTGAAGCGGAAATCCTCGCTCGTGAAGTTCTTCTTGACCGCGTCGGAAAAATGGCCGTCCTGCACCTTCGTCGGACCCTCGCCGAACGTCTTCCACACATGCGTGCCGTAGATCGCCTCGCCGTTGACCGCCATCCAGTCGCCGATCGCCGTCAGCACCGCCGTGTCCTCGTCGGAGATCGTGCCGTCCGCCTTCGGGCCGACGTTGAGCAGCAGGCAGCCGTTCTTGCTTACGATGTCCACGAGGTCGCACAGGATGTCCTCGGCCGGGCGGAAATCGTTGTTTTCGGTGTAGCACCACGAGTTCAAAGCGATCGCCGTATCCGTCTGCCAGAAATACGGCTTGATGTCCGCCATCTGCCCGCGCTCGATGTCCGGCACCGCGGTGCCGAACAGGAACGCGTCGTGCTTGTAGTCGATCGCGACCTCCACGCCCCACTCCGCGGCGCGGTTGTAGTAGTAGGCGGCGAGCCTTTTGAGGTACGGCTTCGCGTTCGCGTGCTGGATCCACCAGTCAAAGTAGAGGATGCGCGGGCGGTAGCTGTCGATCAGCTCGCAGGTGCGCACCAGCCAGTCGTCGAGGAATTCCGCATCCGGACCGGGCGCGCCGAAAAGGTCGTCGGTATTCTCGGGGGACGCCATCGAGGGCCAGTACAGATCGTCGCGGTCCGGGTTCTGCGGGATGTCGCTCTCGAAATTCTTGCCGCCTCCCATGAAGAACCAGTGCTCGATGCGGTGGGAGGAAACGCCGAGCGTCATCCCCTCGGCCTCCACGGCATCCTTCAGCGCGCCGACAATGTCGCGTTGCGGCCCCATCTCGGCGGCGTTCCAGTGCGAGAGCGCGGATTTGTACATCTGGAACCCGTCGTGGTGCTCCGCGACCGGCACCACGTACCGCGCGCCCGCGCGCTTGAAGAGCGCCGCCCACGCGGCGGGATCGAATTTCTCCGCCTTGAACAGCGGGATAAAATCCTTGTAGCCGAAATCCTTGTGCGCGCCGTACGTCTTTGCGTGGTGCTCGAACACCTTCGAGCCCTCGATATACATATTGCGCGGATACCATTCGTTTTCAAACGCCGGCACGCTGTAAACGCCCCAGTGGATAAAAATGCCGAACTTCGCATTCCGGTACCATTCCGGCGGCTGCCAATTCGACAGCGATTCCCATGTGTCCGTATACGGCCCCTGCGCGATCACCGCGTCGATGCGGCGCAGCGCCTCCTTGCAGTCATACACTGTATTTTCCTCCTCTTGCGGATGATTTCTACCCACATTATAGCACGCGGCGCGCCGCGTGCAAGAAAAGAACCTGCCAATTTCATGCAGGTCTTGTCGTGTTTTTGCAGTTTTTTATGGACGTAGCGCCATGCGTGTGGTAGAATAAAGCCGTAAGAAACGGAGGGAAGCGCCGATGTCCATGCAGTACAGCCTTGAAGCGCCGTTCACGCTCGAGGGCGCATCCGTCTGGGCGGCCAACATCATCTTTGCGCCCGCGCTGGATACGATCCCCGCACATAGCCACGGCTCCGGCTGCTACGAGATCCATTTCGTCCCCGCAGGGCGTGGGAGCCTGCAGGCCGGCGGGCGCAGCTACGCGGTCGAGCCGGACGCGCTTTTCGTGACCGGCCCGCACGTCACCCACGCGCAGGTGCCGGACGCGGACGCGCCCATGCAGGAATACTGCGTCTACCTGCGCCTCGCGCACGGCGGGAAAGTGCTGCCGCCGGTTTTAAATGCCTTCTGCGGCACGCCGTTCTGGTTCGGGCGGGACGACGGCGAGGTGCGGGCGATCTTTCAGCAGATCTTCCGCGAATTCGCGCAGAAGCGCACGGGTTACGCCGTGCAGGTGCAGCTTCTGCTGAGCCAGCTCATCGTGAAGCTTGCGCGCCGCTACGAGAGCGGCCCGCTTGCCGACGCGCCCGCGCCGTATTCCGGCCGCAGCGACCCGGCCACCTTCATCATCGAGGAGTGCTTTCTGTACGAATACCGCACGCTGACGCTGCAAACGCTCGCCAAAAGGCTGCAATTCAGCCCGCGGCAGACCCAGCGGCTGCTCAAAAGCTGCTACGGCAGCTCGTTTCAGCAGAAAAAGCAGGAGGCGCGCCTCTCCGCCGCGGTCGAGCTGCTGCGCGGCAGCTCGAAGCGCATCGCCGAAATCGCCGAACTGCTCGGCTTCTCCTCACCCGAGCACTTTTCGAACGCCTTCAAAAAGGCCTACGGCATGAGCCCCAGCCGCTACCGAAAGCAAAACCCGTAGGCCGCGCCCCAGCGGACGGCGCGGTGAAAACGCCCCTTTACAACGGCGAAGCCGGCGGAGAAAGCTCCGCCGGCCTTTTCTGCCGTCCTTTATTTCGCCCTGTAGTAGATCTGATTGAGCTTTTTCAGCCAATCGCGGTCGATGCCGTTCATCTGGTCCTCGGAGAGCCGGAACGCCCAGTTGCCGTTCGGCACGCCGGGCACGTTCATCTTCGTGTCTTTGCCGAAGCCGCACAGGTCCTGCACCGGCACGATCGCCGTGTTCGCCGGGCTCTGCCAGAGCGTGCGGATCATCGCTCGGCACGAGGCGCTGTCGCTGCCGCCCACAGCCCAGTCGCCGCCCGGGAAGCCGCAGTATTCGAGCGCGTGCGCGCGCTCGTGCGGGAGCGCCTCCCACAGCCAGCCGAGCACCGTGTTGTTGTCGTGCGTGCCGGTGTACGCCACGCAGTTTTTCGGGTAGTTGTGCGGCAGGTGCATGTTGTCCTGCTGCTCCATAAAGCCGAACTGCATCACGCGCATGCAGGGCAGGCCTGTTTTTTCGAGCAGGTCAATCACGCCCTCGTCGATGATGCCGAGGTCCTCGGCAATGATTTTCGGGTTCTTGAACGTGCGGTTCACCGTGTCGAAGAAATCGGTTTTGGGGCCGTCGATCCACTGGCCCTCCTTCGCGGTCTCCGCCTCGGCGGGCACCGCCCAGTAGGCGGAAAACGCGCGGAAATGGTCGATGCGCACGGCGTCGAACAGCTTGAAGCACGCGCCGAGGCGGTCCATCCACCAGCGGTAGCTGTCCGCCCGCATGGCCTTCCAGTTATAGAGCGGGTTGCCCCACTTCTGGCCGAACTCGCTGAAATAATCCGGCGGCACGCCCGCCACGTTCTTCGGCTCGCCGTCCTCTGTCAGGTCGAAAAGGTGGCGGTTCGCCCAAACGTCCGCGCTGTTCAGCGCAACGTACATCGGCAGGTCGCCGATGATCTCGACGCCGCGCGCATTCGCGTACTGCTTCACCTTTTTCCACTGTTCGAAGAACACGTACTGGATAAACTCCATGAACAGGATCGTCTCCGCGTGCTCCTCCATCGCGGCGGCGACCGCCTGCGGCCGGTGGAACTTCAGGTCTTCGTCGGCCCAGTCGTACCACTCGGCGCCGATGTTCGCTTCCTTCAAAATGATGTACAGCGCGTAGTCGGGCAGCCAGCGCGCGTTCTCCTCCGCAAAGGCGCGCACCTTGCCGCGGTACGCCTCGTCGGTGCGCGTAAACGCGCGGTACAGCACCGGAATGCGGCGAATCTCCAGAAAATCGAACGCTGCGGAATACGGGTTCGCATACATCTGGTCGCGCAGCTCGTCGTCGGTCAGAAGCCCCTCGTCCCGAAGCTGCTCGAGGTCGATGAAATTACGGTTGCCCGCAAAGGCGGAAATGCTCGCGTAAGGTGAGTTGTAGGCGTCCGTCGGCGTAAAGGGCAGCACCTGCCAGTAGGTGCACCCCGCGTCGCTCAAAAAATCGATAAACTGCCGTGCCTCCCGGCCGAAGCTGCCGATGCCGTAGGCGCCCGGCAGCGAGGAGACGTGCATCAGCACGCCGCTTGCGCGTTTGTCCATGTATAACCACTCTCTTTTGCATGAAATTCTCAGTTTTCAGGCGCATCGCCCCTGCAATCTTGTACAATTATACCGCAAAATTCCAGCGGATGCAATGGTAATCCTACACAGAAAAGCGGCTCTCTTTTTTCGGCACGGGCCAAAAATCACTCCACGCGCAGTACCATCGCGCTCACGTCGTCCTCGTGCCCGTCGGCGCGGTCGCGCACCGCCCGGTCGACGATCTGCTCCGCCAGAAGCTGCGCGTCGTCCTCCGCAAAATTCGTCACGAGGTCGCAGAGCCACTCGGTGCCCGCGGCGGTCACACCGTCCGAAACCATGACAAGCAGATCGCCCGATTCCAAATGCTTCTCGCTGCGTGCAAAGCGGATCTCCGGCAGAATACCGACCGGCACGCTTTTCGCCTCCAGATACTCCGCCTTATGGCGGCGGCGCAGCACGGTGCCCGCCGCGCCCGCCTTTCTGAGCTGCGTTTCACCGGTAAAGAGATCGATGCAGGCGACGTCGAGCGTCGCGAGCGATTCCTCCCCGCCCTTTGCGAGCATCGCGGAATTGATCATGCGCAGCGTGCTCTCAAAGCCGATGCCCGCTTTTAGGAGCGAGTGCGCCATCGAGGCCGTCATCGTGCCGTCCACGGCGGCGCGCCCGCCGGTGCCCATGCCAGATCGGAAGAGCA
>URQJ01000061.1 GCA_900549945.1 uncultured Oscillospiraceae bacterium | reverse complement strand
GCCTGACGCTTCGCTGCCCCGCCGCCGGCAAGGACCGCCGCACGCCCTGCGGCATCTATGTATTCAGCCACAGCGGCGCCAAAGGCTGCCACTGCGACTGATCTCCTTTTTCGCACGGCTTTGGGCTGTTTCAGCCCTAAGCTCACTTCAGCATGTGCTCCACGCCGTCGATCAGCTGGCCGACGGTGTGCACGGCTTTCGCCGTGCTGCGGCGCATCTCTTTCGAGCGCGACTTTGCGGATTTCTTGCCGTTCATCATCTTCGAGGATACGGCGGCAACGGCCGCGCCCGCGGCGATGCCCAGCCCGATGCCCTTGGCGATATTCATGCTCTGCTTATACACGGTATCAAACCTCCAGATCCATATTGCGGCTTTCAGCAAAAATAAAAGAGCCGTCATCGTTTAGTTTCCCCCTTTTTACGAAAACATACATCCCGAAAGGACCTGCTTCCCATGGTTTTAAACATCGTTATGGTCGAGCCGGAGATCCCGCAGAACACCGGCAATGTGGCGCGCACCTGCGCGGCAACCGGCGCGCGGCTCCACCTTGTCGGGCCGATGGGCTTTAAGCTCGACGACCGCAAATTAAAGCGCGCCGGCCTCGATTACTGGCACCTGCTCGACATCACGTACTACGATTCGCTCGAGGAATTTTTCTCCAAAAATCAGGGCGAATTCTTTTTCTTTTCGACGAAAGCCCCCCGCCGGCACACCGACGTCCGCTACCCGGACGGCTGCTACCTGTTCTTCGGCAAGGAGACGGCCGGCCTGCCCGAAGCGCTCCTGTTTCAAAACAAGGACCGCTGCGTGCGCATCCCGATGCTTTCGGAGGCCCGCAGCCTGAACCTTTCGAACAGCGTCGCCGTCGGCGTATACGAGGCGCTGCGCCAGTGGAACTACCCGGCGCTCTCCGGCGCGGGCCGCCTGCGCGGCTACGACTGGAGCGACGCCGGCCTGTAAAGCCCGGCCTTTCAGAACGCTTTCCAAAAAAGTGTGGCAAAAAAATGTCAATTTATGCGGAACACCTTGAAAAATCCAGCGTTTTGGTATAAAATAAAATCTGTGACCGGGCTGTCCCGGGAACGGCCCGTTTCAGGGCGGAAATGCAAAACAATTTCTCAATATATTCCAAGAAGGAGTGCTCGCAAATGAACTACCTCAACAAGAAGACCGTCGAAGACATCGACGTCTCCGGTAAGCGCGTTCTGGTCCGCTGCGACTTCAACGTCCCGATGAAGGACGGCGAAATCACGGACACGAAGCGCATTGTCGGCGCGCTGCCGACCGTCAAGTACCTCGCCGACCACGGCGCAAAGGTCATCCTCTGCTCGCATATGGGCCGCCCGCACAACATCTTCAACGACGTTGTGAAGCTGGACAAGAAGGAAAAGAAAAAGATCGACGCGATGCCCGCTGAGGAGCAGGCTGCGGCGACCGAGAAGGCGCTTGAGGCCGCAAAGGGCGACGTGACGAAGTTCTCGCTCGCACCGGTTGCCGCCGAGCTCTCGAAGCTCCTCGGCAAAGAGGTCATCATGGCGAAGGACGTCATCGGCCCCGACGCTAAGGCGAAGGCCGCTGCGCTCAACGACGGCGACGTCATGATTCTCGAGAACATCCGCTTCCACGCGGAGGAGACGAAGAACGACCCCGCTTTCGCGAAGGAGCTCGCTTCGATGGCCGACATCTATGTCAACGACGCGTTCGGCACCGCGCACAGAGCGCACGCCTCCACGGCCGGCGCGGCGGATTACCTGCCGGCGGTCTGCGGCTACCTGATCCAGAAGGAGATCTCCGTCATGGGCGGCGCGCTCGAGAACCCGAAGCGCCCGTTCGTCGCGATTCTCGGCGGCGCGAAGGTTTCCGACAAGATCGGCGTCATCAACAACCTGATCGAGAAGGTCGATACGCTCATCATCGGCGGCGGCATGGCTTACACGTTCTTCAAGGCGCTCGGCCACTCCATCGGCACCTCCCTGTGCGAGGACGACAAGGTTGAGCTCGCGAAGGAAATGATGGAGAAGGCGGAGAAGAAGGGCATCAAGTTCCTGATTCCGATCGACAACGTCGTCGCGACCGAGTACAGCGCGGACGCCGAGTGGAAGGTCGTCGATTCCGACGAGATCCCGGACGGCTGGATGGGCCTTGACATCGGCCCGAAGACGCGCGCTCTCTTCGCAGAGGCTGTCGCCAATGCGGGCACGGTCGTCTGGAACGGCCCGATGGGCGTTTCCGAGTGGGAGAACTTTGCGAACGGCACGATCGCCGTTGCGAAGGCCGTTGCGGACAGCGACGCGATCTCCATCATCGGCGGCGGCGATTCCGCTGCAGCTGTTGAGAAGCTCGGCTTCGCGGACAAGATGACCCACATCTCCACGGGCGGCGGCGCTTCTCTGGAGTTCCTCGAGGGCCTCGAGCTGCCCGGCATCGCCTGCCTCAACGAGAAATAATTCACTTTGAAGCGGGAGCTGGGGGTTTCCTCCGCTCCCGCATTCTTTGAAATCAACCGCAAACACAAACCGCTGAATTATGGAAAGGACGGATTATCCAATGAACAAGGCTGTCAGAAAGGCTGTTATCGCCGGCAACTGGAAGATGAACAAGACCCCCGCGGAGGCCACCGAGCTGCTCACCGCCATCGCCCCCCTCGTCAAGGACGCGGGCTGCGACGTCGTCGCGTGCGTCCCGTATGTGGACATCGCCGCGGCGCTCGAGGCCACAAAGGGCACGAACGTGAAGATCGGCGCGGAAAACTGCCACTGGGCAAAGAGCGGTGCCTTCACAGGCGAGATCTCCGCTGAAATGCTCAAGGCCTGCGGCGTCGAGTACGTCATCACCGGCCACAGCGAGAGAAGAACGTATTTCGGCGACACCGACGTCACCGTGCAGCAGAGAACGAGAGCCGCGCTCGACGCCGGCCTCATCGTCATCGTCTGCGTCGGCGAGTACCTCGAGCAGCGCGAGCAGGGCATCACGGACGAGCTCGTCGCGATGCAGACGAAGATCGCGCTCGGCGGCGTGACCGAGAAAGAGCTCAAGCGCATCATTATCGCCTACGAGCCGGTCTGGGCCATCGGCACCGGCAAGACGGCGACGGCAGAGCAGGCGAACGAGGTCTGCGCCGTGATCCGCGCGACGATCAAGTCCCTGTACGGCGAAGCGGCGGCCGAGGGCATCACGATTCAGTACGGCGGCTCCATGAACGCCGGCAACGCGGCCGAGCTGCTCGCACAGCCGGATGTGGACGGCGGCCTCATCGGCGGCGCCTCCCTGAAGCCGGCCGACTTTGCCGCGATCGTTGAAGCCGCGACCAAGGGCTGATTCTGAGACCCGGAAAGGACAAATACCGCATTATGAAAAAACCAGTTGTACTCATGATTATGGACGGCTTCGGCTTCTCCACGCCGGAGGGCAACGCGA
Source organism: uncultured Oscillospiraceae bacterium (assembly GCA_900549945.1). Taxonomy (GTDB): domain Bacteria; phylum Bacillota; class Clostridia; order Oscillospirales; family Acutalibacteraceae; genus Hominenteromicrobium. Next base: position 6,444 of record URQJ01000061.1, on the reverse strand, counting down.
TTGCCGCCGCAAATAAGCCGAACCTCGACAAGCTGTTCGCTGAAAACCCGCTGACGCAGATCGGCGCCTCCGGCATGGACGTCGGCCTGCCGGACGGCCAGATGGGCAACAGCGAGGTCGGCCACACGAACATCGGCGCCGGCCGCATCGTGTATCAGGAGCTGACCCGCATCACGAAAGCCGTGCAGGACGGCACGTTCTTCGAAAATGAAGCGCTCGTGCACGCAATGAACAGCGCGAAAGAAAACGGCACCGCGCTGCACCTGATCGGCCTGCTCTCCGACGGCGGCGTGCACAGCCACAATACCCACCTCTACGGCCTGCTGGAAATGGCGAAGAAGATGGGCCTTGAGAAGGTGTACATCCACGCGCTGCTCGACGGCCGTGACGTGCCGCCCTCCTCGGGCAAGGATTTCGTCGGGCAGCTCCTCGGCAAGATGGAGGAGATCGGCGTCGGCAAGGTCGCGACCGTGATGGGCCGCTACTACGCGATGGACCGCGACAACCGCTGGGAGCGCGTTGTGAAGGCCTATGACGCGATGGTCTGCCGCGAGGGCGAGGAATTCGACTGCCCGGTCTGCGCGGTTTCAAAGTCCTACGAGAACGGCGTGACCGACGAGTTCGTCGTCCCCTGCACGATCAAGGGCGGCGAGGCGATCTCGGCGAACGACTCCATCGTGTTCTTCAATTTCCGCCCCGACCGCGCGCGCGAAATCACCCGCACGTTTGTGGACCCGGATTTCACCGGCTTCGAGCGCAGGAAGGGCTTCTTCCCGGTCAACTACGTCTGCATGACGCAGTACGATGCGACGATGCCGAACGTTGAGGTGGCTTTCAAGCCGCAGAGCCTCAAAAACACGCTCGGCGAGTACGTCTCCGACAAGGGCCTCCAGCAGCTGCGTATCGCTGAAACCGAGAAGTACGCGCATGTGACGTTCTTCTTCAACGGCGGCGTCGAGAAGCAGTACCCGGGCGAGGACCGCATCCTCGTCAATTCCCCGAAGGTCGCGACGTACGACCTCCAGCCGGAGATGAGCGCCTACGAAGTCACGGACAAGATGGTCGAGGCCGTCAAGTCCGGCAAGTACGACATGATCATCCTGAATTTCGCGAACTGCGATATGGTCGGCCACACCGGCGTGTTTGACGCGGCGAAGGCGGCCGTCGAGGCTGTCGACACCTGCGTCGGCCGCGTCGCGGCGGCAGTTGACGAGATGGGCGGCGTGCTGCTCATCACCGCCGACCACGGCAACGCGGATAAGATGGTGGACACGGACGGCGAGCCGTTCACCGCGCACACCACGAACCCGGTTCCGTTCTGCGTCGTCGGCTATCCGTGCACGCTCCGCGAGGGCGGCGTGCTGGCGGATATTGCGCCCACGATGCTGAAGGTCATGGATCTCCCGCAGCCGGAGGAAATGACCGGCAAGAGCATTATCCTCTGATTTTATTTCGAAGTCCCGGAGTAGACATTGTGTATCTACTCCGGGATTTTTGTTTGTGTATGAAATCCCCAAGATATATTCTGAAATATTTGCCAAATCTTTACCATTTTTTTGAATTATTGTGTTGACTTTTTGCCCATATATTGTTATTATATAAATGATGAATTTCCTAATTCATCACGCTAATTCTCGAAAAACAATTTCGGAAAGGAGGTATATTAAATCGCATCCCCTGATTCGCCTAAGCCATCCACCATGACGTAGACTTAAAGAGGAGGATATCAACATGAAACGCAACGTTAAGAAAATTTTCGCACTTGTATTGGTCATCATGATTCTATGCGCATCTGTTTCTGTCAGTGCTGATACCGGAGACATAGAGACCAGAGCCGTTTGTATTTATTGTGCTTCCAATTTTACCGAAACAAAATGTTTGGGTAATTATTACTATTATACGAGTGGCCCGGGAACGCATCTTTGGGGTGATTGCAATGTGGATTTTTATCGCGCCACCGCCAAAGAATGGTGTCCCGGATGCGGTCGTACAATTGAAACTTTCACACATGACTGCTATCAGGTTCATTCCTCTTGCGGTCGAGGCAAAGAATGGACCTGTATTGCATTGGTTAGCGGCGGTTGGGATGGTGGCGATCCCCACTGGCCCTGATTTCAGTTCAATAGTGGAGAAGGGATACAAGTCAAAATGAAAAAGATTCTGTTATTTGCATCTATTCTTTCTCTTTTACTTGTGTTTGCCGCCTGTAGCCCGCGAACCTCCGGCGATCCCAACAACGACTTTGTTTTCGGAGAGGACGGCTATGCGTTCGGGCCGACGCCGTACGGCAGTACACGCGAGGAGGTTGAATCCGCCATCGGCTGCGAAATGGTCGATTTCAAGGAAAACCCGGTTGATAAGCCGTTCGAGCATTCCAGTTACACGACGCCGCAGGCAACCGTCAAGCTCGCCGGCCTGACGAGCCGCGTGGACGCGCAGTTTACCGAGGAGGACGGCCTCTTCGCCATCACATACAATTCTTCTGTCACCCCAGATCAGCGCGAGCGTTTTCTCGAATTATACAGGAAGCACTATGTCAGCCTGTTCGGAAAGCCGACCGAAGATTTTACCCGCGATGATGGATGGACTACTCTTTCTTGGGAAGATAGAGACAGCGGCACTGTTTTTATGATTCAAGTTGACGGCCGCGCCGCTGACGAAGAATATGATGAACGCGCATACGCTGTCATGCTCGCCGCCTTTGAAAAATGGCGCTACATCGAGGCCGGCGCCGGCGAGTGGGCAAGCGAATAGCCCGCCAAAATCTAGTTTGCCTCCGCAAAGCCACAAAAGGTGCAGACCGTTCCGCGGCCTGCACCTTTTTCATATGATCCGGCATATTTGCTCATATTATACAATCTTTTACAAATTTTAAATGAAATTCAATTTACTTTTTCAATTGAATCTGTTAGTATATAGATAAGAATACCCGAAAATTTTCGCGCAGCCCCTTAGAAGCTATCGTCCCCCCCCGTCCGCAGCAGTCCCGTTTCGCGACAACTTAAAGGAGGTCAAATCTATGAAGGCTACAAAAAGAATCGGATGCACATTGCTCGCCCTTATTTTCCTATTGCTCGCAGGCTGCGCCGCACCGCCGCAGGCGGAAGCCGACGGCAGTGTGTCTGACTTTGTTTTCGGGGAGGACGGCTACGCGTATGCGCCGGCGCCGTTCGGCAGCACGCGCAAGGAGCTGGAAGCAGCCCTCGGCAGCGAGATGATCGACAAAGGCAGCAACCCGCACACAAAACCATTTGAATATCTGAGATATGTGACGCCCAAGCAGGACGTGCAGCTTTCCGGCCCGAACCTGACAAGCCGCGTAGACGCGCAGTTCACCGAGGACGACGGGCTTTTCGCGATCACCTTTAATTCCGCCGTCACCCCGGATCAGCGCGAGGATTTCGTCGAAGCGTGCCGCAGCGGATTCACCGCACTTTTCGGCGAGCCGGCCGAGGACACGGCCAGAGAAAACGGCTGGCACATCCTCTCGTGGGAGGACGAGGAAAGCGGCACCGCTTTCATGGTGAACATCGACGGCCCCACCAAGTTTGACGAGCAGGAGGCCGAGGTATACAACGTCATGCTCGGCGCTTATGAAAAATGGCGCTACACCGAGGCCGGCGAGTGAGCCGGCGGATGACCGCGCCAAAATCCGGCCTTGCGCCGCAGAACAGAAAAGGCTCGGGACACGCTGCAAGGCGTGCCCCGAGCGCTTGATTTTACCGGATAAAATCGGTAAAAACATGCGGCTCCTTTTCGGGGAGGCCGTATTTTTCCCGCCCGAGCGCGATGCTCTTCATCAGGAACGCCATGTTTTTCCCGAGCGTCCGCATGATCTGCATGCCCTCGAGATCTTTTTTGACGTCCTCCGCCGTGCGGCCGTGCACGCTGTTCCAATACTGACTGGACGCGACCGGCATACCGGAAATCGTGAAAAACTTGTTGATCTCGTCGAAGGTGGCGCTCGCGCCGCCGCGCCGGCAGCTCACGACCGCCGCGCCGACCTTCATCGTCTTGTCGAAGGCCGTGCTGTAAAACAGCCGCGTGATGAAGGACATCACGGTGGAATTAGCCGAGGCAAAGTACACCGGAGAGCCGATCACAATGCCGTCTGCGGCCTCGAACTTTGGGGCAGTCTCGTTGACGAGGTCGTCAAACACGCACTTCCCCGTCTGCTTACATTTGCGGCAGCCAATGCAGCCGCGCAGATCCCGGTGCCCCACGTGGAGGATTTCCGTCTCCACACCCTCCTTTTGAAGCGACGCCGCCACCTCGGAAAGGGCGGTATAGGTGCAGCCCCTCGCATTCGGGCTTCCGTTAATCAATAAAACCTTCATAAAAAACTTCCTTTCCCCTGCTTTTCAGCCCTCAGCAGACGAGGCTCGCAAGGCGCTCCACGGTCTCGGGCGATTGATGGTCGAAGAACATGCTCTTCCGGGTATCGAGCGCGGCGATACGCTCCATATCCGCTTCGGAGAGCTGAAAATCAAAGATGTCGATATTCTCCTGCATGCGCGCCTTGTGCACCGTTTTTGCGAGCGGTACAATACCGCGCTGCACGAGCCAGCGCAGAACGACCTGCCCCACGGTTTTGCCATACTGTGCGCCGATTCCGCGTAAAACAGGATTCTCAAAAATCCCGTTCTTTCCCTCGGCAAACGGCGCCCACGCCTCCACCGTAATGCCGTATTTGTCGTGCACCTGCTTGGCCGCGCCCTGCTGGTGGAACGGATTGACCTCAATCTGATTGACCGCGGGCTTCACCGCATGGAACAGCGCGAAATCGACGATGCGGTCGGGATAGAAGTTACTGACGCCGATGGCGCGCAGCCGCCCGGCATGGTAAAACTCCTCCATTGCGCGGTAGGTTCCGTACACATCGCCGAGCGGCTGATGGATCAGCACCAGATCGAGATAATCGACCTGCAGCTTCTGCATGGAGGCCTCAATCGAGGCCTTCGCCTTTTCATAGCCGGCGTTCGAAATCCAAACCTTTGTGGTAATGAACAGCTCCTCCCGCGGCACGGGCGAACGGCGGATTGCCTCGCCGACCGCCCCTTCGTTCCCGTAAGACTGCGCCGTATCGATCAGCCGGTAGCCTGCGTCGATCGCGTCGAGCACGGCACGCGTACACGTGTCCGCATCCTGAAGCTGAAAGACGCCGAAGCCTGCGGCGGGCATCTCGACGCCATTGTTGAGCCGAATGGTTTCCATACTCTGTTCCTCCTAAAAATACGCTTGCGCTCCAAATGGTTTTCTGCTACAATTTCATTGTACAACCCTGTAGTAACTACAGAGCAAGCATAAATTTCAAAAAACAGAGGATTTTTTTCGGAGGGATCCGCATGTACACGATGAAGGACGTCTGCACGATGACCGGCCTGCCCTATGAGACGCTGCGCTTTTACTGCAACGAGGGGCTGCTCCCGAATGTACGGCGCGACAAAAACAACTACCGCATTTTTTCAGAGCGCGACCTGAATTGGCTGCAGGGCCTGCTCTGCCTGAAGCGCTGCGGCATGAGCCTCAAGGACATGAAGCGCTATATGGCGTTCTGCTTAAAGGGGCAGGAAAGCATCCCGGCGCGCAAGGACATGCTGCGCGTGCAGAAGGAAATCCTGCTGCGGCAGATGCAGGAGATTCAGGAATGCATCGATTTTATCGACGATAAGCAGGCGTTTTACGACGGCGTCTTGAACGGCACGATCCGCTACACGAGCAACCTGATCGACCTCGGCCAAAATGAAACCGCATGAAAAAGGGACGGGCGCGCTGCACGGCGCATCCGTCCCTTTGCTCTTCGCCCTATTTTTCCCCCTGCCGCCTGTTCTCCAGCGCTTTCAGCGGGCGGTTGACATGGCGGTCGCGCTCGCGCGCGTTCCACGCTTCCAGCGTGCGCGCAGGCGCTTTTCCGCCTCGTCCACCTCGATGCGCAGCTCCGCCGCCGTCATGCGCCGCGCGCCGTGGCCGAGCACGATCATCTGCTCCGCCATGTCGGAGGTCGCCACGCGCACGCGGTGCTTTCGGCCGATCTCATACGTCGCGCGCTCGATGTACGTGTCCGCCGTCTCGGCCTGCTTCGTGAACACGACCGTGATGTTGTGGTAGCGGAACACGTCCGCCGTGTCGCGCGGCACGCGGTACGCGTCAAAGACCAAAATGCAGATGCTGCGGCTGACGCTCTGGTAATTGCAGAGCCGGTCCATCAAAATCTGCCGGGCCGTGTCGATGTCGCGCACGGCAGTCTTTTCCAGATCATCCCACGCGAACAGGATGTTGTAGCCGTCGATCAGGAGGTACTCCGGGTCGGTATCGCGGTCGGGCACCGGCCAGAGCGCACGGCCCTCCGCTTCCTCGGCGCGTACGGCGCTCTGCGGGCGCAGGTCGCGCCGCTTCACCGGGCCGTAGGTACGCTCGAAAATCGCCATCAGCTCCTTGTCGGAG
>URQJ01000060.1 GCA_900549945.1 uncultured Oscillospiraceae bacterium | reverse complement strand
GCGTGTCGGAGCCGACCCACGCCTCGGGCCGGCCGTCGTCGGCGCCCGGGAAGATCCCGCGGAAGCGGTCGATCTCCCGCCCGCCGGGGTAGCGCACGATCTTGTTCGGCACGAGCTTCCACGGCACCGTGTACCAATTCTTTTCAAACAACGCCATAGCTTCACCAAATCCTATCCATCCGCGCCGCTCGGTGCGGCGCAGATCCGGCGCGCGGAGCTTTTCTTTCCGCGCTGTTCCCCAAAATGCGTGTCGTTCGTTACACGCGCGGCTGGTTCGGGCACATCGGCGGCCCGTTCTTCTCAAATTTCGAATCCACATGCGCGCCGGCCTCGTTCAAGAGGACGAACGGCACGTGATAGATGCGCCCGCGCTTCGAATCCTCGAAGGTGATTTCGAGCACGCCGCGGTACAGCGGGCGCGCCGCCTGCTCGAGGCTGAGCTCAAACTCCACGGCCGAGATGCCGGAGCCCATGTGCCCCATCGTCACAAGCGTGCTCAGCGTTTTGCCGGGCAGCACCTGCATTTCATCCGCCGTGTAGAGGTGCAGGTTCAGCCGCTCGGTCGAAACGCTTTTCGCCGTGTTCGAGATCAAAAAGCGGATGCGCTTCGGCTCACCGGCGCGGATCACCGGATCGCCCATATAGTCGAGCCGCACGTTGATGTAATCGAAGCGGTAGGTCACAACGCGCATGTCGTCGTAGATGTTCGTGAACCACGCGGGGGCCGTGAAGTCCTTCGCAGGCCCGTCGAGCCGGAATTTCCGCGCCGCCTCCGCATGGAGCCTTTCGATACGCGCGGAGAACTCGTAGATGTCCTTCGGGATGCGGCTCTCCATGCGGAACGGGTCGATGCTGATCGTCTTGATCTTCGTGCCGATCGGCTCGATCCATTTCTGGTCGATCGAATCAATGCCGCAGCGAATGCCGTGCAGCGCGGCGATTGTGCCGGCCGTGCAGTCCGTATCCTCGCCGAACCAGACCGCATCGCACATCGATTTTTCGAGATCGCCCCGCCCGGCAATCAAATTATAGGCGATGATGAACATGTTCGAGGGCACATCGAAGCCGAAGGGGCCTTCTCCGTAGCCCTTTTTCTCATCCTCGTGCGACATGTAATGCCACTCGATGTGGCCGATGTAGTGCTGCATCATGTACTCGCGCGCGGTCTCCTTCGAAACGCCGCGGCGGGCGAAATCGACGCCGTCGCGGATCGCGCGGGCCACGGCGCAGTCTGCCGGGATGTAGCTCAGGCCGATCTCGACCAGCCGCTCGAGCGACGGCTCAAAAAACGCCGCGCTTTCGAGCGCCGCGAAAAACACCTCCGCATAAACGCCCTCGCCGTCGCCGTGGTCGACCATCGCGTCCTCAAACGCATACTTCGCGGCGAGCGCCGGGTGCCCCGGGAACAGGCAGGCCCAGATCTCGCTGCGGATGAACGAGCCGCAGCTGTGCTTGAAATCGTTCTTGTAGATGCCCGAATACGGCGGCTCAAGCCCCACGCGCAGGTTGGCCTTTGCCGTGCCGTACTCGGCGTGGGTGAAGATCATCAGCTCGTTGAAGTAGCGGCCGAGCACCTTTGCGTCGAGGTCCAGCCCGTTGTCCTCAAGCGCGAGGAGCCAGAGCACCTGAATGTCGAGGTCGTCGTTCGGCAGCGGCTCGCCGCTGATGTCGTGCGTGTAATAGGAAACGTCGTTCGTCGCGCGGTTCCACTCCATCGGCATGCCGAGCGTGCCGCCGATGTTCTTGCCGATCCAGCAGCCCTCCACGCGGCGCCGGTATTCCTCGGGGGTCATTTGCATGGTTTTGTCTCCTTTCCACAGTGCGGGCACGCGGGTATTTCCGCGCGGCCGCCCGCCGCAGGTCCCGCACAGGGGCGGGGAATATTTTTGTCAGGGCGGCACGCGCCCCTGTTTCCGACGGCGCAGGGCTTCGCCCCGCCCGCCGGTCAGAACCAAGAATCCGTATAGCCCGCCTTCTTCGCCTCCTCGCTCGGCGTCGTCTCCGCGACGCGCAGCACGGGCATTTCGGCACAGCTTTCGACGCGCACCGTCTTTTTCTCGTTCGGGTACAGCGTGAAATAGTTGTCGCTGTAATGGACGCGGTCGTCGCTCGTCGTCAGGTAGGCAAACGGCGTGTAGACATCCGCCGAAACCGTGACGAGCAGGTCGCCGCCGTCCCGCTCGACCGATTCGATCTTCGCGCGGCTCTCCGGGAACGTGTAGTCGCGGTAATAGGCGCGCAGGCTGTCCGCCGTGTCGAAGCCCTCGGCCCGCGCGAAAAAGAAGCCCTTTTTCAGGTCGCCCGCAAGCGGCAGGCTGAGCTGCTGCCACGAGTGCGGCGCAGCCTCGACCGTCTTTGTGCAGAGGCCCTCGGTCTTTCCGTCAAACGTCATGTAGCCGCAGGTGATCTCCGCCGCGACCGGCTCGGCCGTCTCGTTGATGACGGTCACGCACGCGCCGTTTTCCGCCGCGCGGACGATCAGCTTCTTCGGCTGGAACGCGCGCTTTAGGAAGTAGAACGAAATCTTGCGCGTCAGGTAGTAGTCGATGATCGTCCAGCCCGTCTCCGGCCAGCAGTCGTTGTACATCCAGATCAGGTCGCCCGCGCCGTAGGGCTTTCTGCGCATCGCCTCGGCCAGCTCCGCGTAGAGCAGGCCCTGCATGATGCCGCTGTACAATAGGTAGCCCGGCACGTCGAGCTTCGAGAAATCGGTGATATGGCGGTCGATCGCGCCGTCGATGTTGCCGCGCTTGCGCTCAAATTCGCCGTGGTGCTTCCAGATTTCGCCGTCAAAGCGCATTTCCTCGCCGTCGTGGTAGCGGCGCACGGTGCTCTCCATCTGCGCGCCGAAGAAGCCGTATTCGCTCGAGAAGCGCGCCGGCATGCGGTCGAACGCCTCGAGCTCGTAGACAAACTTAAACTTCGTCTTGGGGTCGCGGCCGAAGTACGACCACGCGTGCACGTCGCCCTCCTCGGTGAGGTTCGCCCGCTCGCCGAAGTACGGCGAGGAAGGCATATACGGCACCGTCGGGCTGTTGCGGTGCACGGCGCGCGGCTGGATATAGTTGAAAATCTTCTCGCCGTAGAAGCGGTCCGGCGCGACCGGCGCCGGGAACCAGTCGCTGTAGGACTCGGCGATCTCGTTGTTGCCGGTCCACACCGCCATGCAGGGGTAGTGCGCGAGGCGCTTCGTCTGGTACTCGGCCTCGCGCTCTGCCTCAAAGAGGAACGAATCGAGGTGGTCCGGGTAGAAGCCGCAGGCGTACATGAAGTCGTGCATCAAAAGGATGCCGTATTCCGAGCAATACTCGTAGAAGCACTCTGGCTCGTACGTGCCGCCGCCCCACATGCGGAACATCGTGAAATGCGCCACCGCGCCCTCGCGGACAAGCGTCTTGTACGTCGAATCCGGCGTGCGCAGGTAAAGCGAATCGGTCGGCACCCAGTTGCCGCCCTTGCAGAAGATACGCGTGCCGTTCACCTTGAAGAAGAAATTGCGCGTGCCGTCCTCGAGCTTCGAAGTGTCGAGCTCCACCGTGCGGATGCCGATGCGCTTCTCCGGCATCTCGTGCGTGATGCCGCGCGCGGTGCATCGCGCCGTAAAGGTGTAGAGGTTCTGCGCGCCGTAGCCGTTCGGCCACCAGAGCTGCGCGTTTTTCAGCGTCATGCGCTCGGAAACGTAGTTGACACCGCCGACAAGCATCTTCGTCTGCCGCCCGGTGCAGACCGTCTCGCCGCCGATTGAGAGCGCATACTCGATCTCTGCCTCGGCGCTCTGCACCATGTTGGATTTCTCGATCTCAAGGTTAAACTCGATCTCCGCGTCGCTGCCCTCGAGCTTCAGCGTATCGACGCGCGCCGCCGCGACTTTTGCGCCGCTGAACGCCTCAATGCCGATGCTGCGGCCGATGCCGCAGGTAGGCACGGGCTGGCACCAGTCCCAGCCGTAGGTGAACTGCGGCTTGCGGGTGTAGACGCGCTGGTCGCACAGCGCGTTGTCGCTCGCGCAGTAGTAGGCGACGCTGTCCTTCGGGTAGTGCAGCTCCATGCCCGAGGTCAGGCGGATGACAAGCCGGTTTTCGCCGGCCTGCAAAAAGCGCTTGACGTCCTCGGAAAACGCGCAGAACGCGTTTTCATGGTGCGCGACGCGCATGCCGTTCAAAAGGATATCGGCGTTGAAATCGAGCATCTCGATATTCAGGCGGACGATGTCCTCCTCGAGCACGGCCTCCGATACCTCGAAATCCTTGACGAGCCACCACGAGAGGTCGCGGATCCACAGGTTCTTTTCGTGTTCGTCTTGAGGAACGGCTCCTCGACGATGCCGGCGTCCACGAGCGCGCTCGTCACGTCGCCCGGCACCTGCATCGGAATCCAGCCGCTTTTCGACGGGAACGCGTTCGGCCCGCGGTCGTTGTACACCGTGAACGCGCGGCTCGGGCCGGCGCGAAACTGCGCCTGCGCCTCCTCGGGCAGATCCTCGAGCGTCAAAAAGCCGGGCAGCGTCGGCGCCACCGGGTCGGCGTCCAGTTTACGCAGCACCTCGGTGAAGCGGTCCGCTGTCACGTCCAGAAATTCGCCGCGGAGCTTCCATTCGCCGGCAAGTGAAATTGCATACATAGTAAAAGTATCCATCCTTTCTGAATGCGGGCGGATTCAGCCCGTGCACACGCGTGCATGCCGTGCCGAACCGCCCGTGCGCGCGAAAGCAAATTTTCCGCGCACACTCCTCCGAAATGGGGAAAACCAGCACAGCCGCCTTTCCCCGTACCTGCATTCTAGCGAAGCCGGGAGCAAAATGCAAGCGCTTTCACAGCTTTTGCCTTGAGAAAAAAGTGAAAAACTCTTGGCCATTATCACGAAGCGGGCGGGGGGAAAAACCGTGCGCGGAGAAAGGGCAAGGCTCTGCACAAAAAACAAAATGGAGGAAGGCGCCGGGCCTTCCCCCACTTGTTATTTACTTAAAGCTAACCGAGATGCAGTGTGCAGCATTATTCAGCGGCGCTGCTCTCCTCGGAAGCCGCAGAGCTCTCCGCAGAGGACTCTGCGCTCGCCTCGGAGGAGGACTCCGCAGCAGAGGACTCAACATCCGCTTCCGCGATCTCGTCCGCATGCTCGGCGAGGTAAGCCTCCATGGCCGCCGTCTGCGTAGCATAGAGTTCGTTCGCTTCCGTCGTGCACTGCTCGAGGCCGAGGCCGTTCAGCGTGGCGATGTAGTTGTCCCAGCCAGCTTCCGTATCATTCGTACCGGCGACAACGCCCCACATGTACTGGAGTCTCTGGTCATCAATATCTGTGCCCATATCGAGCCAAGACGTGAAGGCGTTCGGGTCCTTCCACTCGACGATCTGATTATATCTGTCGCGGCTCTCTTCGCCGGACTTGTTGAACAGTGCGGTCGTCTCCGGCGTATTACCAATGTTGCACTCGTCCTTGCGGTTGACGCAGTTGTAGAACAGCTTGAGGCCGATGCCCTGCGCCATGTTCTCATCGCCGTCCGGGTTGACGATCGCAACATAGTTGCCGTCATCGTCATACTCGTAGTGTTCACCCTCAACGCCATACTGTCTGTGGATATAATTCTCAGAAGCAGTCATGTCGTCCCAGATCGCATACAGTCTCTCCGGGTTCTCGCAGCCCTTCGTGATGCCGAAGTAAGCCCACGCAGCGGAGGTTGCCGGGTCTTCCTGCGGGTTGCCGTTCTCGCCCTTCACCATGTCGATCGGGACCCACTTGGCATCCGGGTTGGAGGAATAGAAGGAGATCATCGTCTGTGCGCTCGGGTTGTTCCAAGCGACCCAGCTGTAGGTGATACCGAAGCCGCCGTTCGCCATTTCCTCGTCGCGGTTCGTATCCTGCGTGATGTTCTGGGTGATGTAGCCCTTCTGATAGAGCTCAGCAACATCGGTCAGCCACTTTCTGGTGCCCTCGGTTGCCGGGCCGTACTGCACGTTGCCGCTCTCATCGACAACCCACTTTTCGTAGTGCGTGTAATCATAGGACTGGATCCACGGCCAGAAGGAACGGAAGTCGTAGCCGTCGCCGCCGAGGCCGTAGGTGTCGTTCTTGCCGTTGCCGTCCGGGTCATCCTCGGTAAACGCGCGCATGACCTCTTCAAGCTCATCGATCGTGGTCGGAACCTCAAGGCCGAGGTTGTCGAGCCAGTCCTGACGGATCCAGAGAACCTCGCAGGAGGGCTCTGCAACGTCGCCCGGGATTCTGTAGATCGCGCCGGAATCATCGGCCGCGAAGAACAGCGTGTTCGGGTCCATCTTGTTGTAGTAGTCGCGGATGTTCGTGTACTTGTCCATGTACGGCGCAACGTCAACGAGCAGGCCAGCATTGACCCACTGCTGATACTGCGTGTCCATGCTCCACCACCAGATGGTATCCGGCAGATCGTCGGAAGCCATGATGAGCTGGATCTGGGAAGCACCGTCCGTATAGCCCGGGAGGACGTTCAGCGTAATGTTCACGTTGTACATCTCCTCGAGCCACTTCTCGATTTCGCTGTCCGCCTGCTTGTAACCATCCATGACCGTGAGGGTCAGGTCCATGGTTTCAGACTGGTTCAGGACATCGATCGGCTCGCCGGAATCAGCCGGCTCACCGTCGCCGCTCGTCGAACCCGTGCTGGAATTATTCGACGCAGTGGAGTTTCCGCCGTTGCCGCCGCACGCTGCAAACAGGCTAACACACAGAGCCAGCGCGAGGACAAGGCAGATGATTTTCTTCATGTTCATGATGAAAATTCCTTTCCTTTTCTTATAATTTGATTGTATGTATTCCGAGGCGGTCGCCCGCCCCGGGACAATCACATCTCAAAAAATGGCCGCGGGCAGGAATCAGCCCTTGACGCCGCCGATCATGACGCCCGTCACGAAATACTTCTGGACGAACGGATAAACGACAAGGATCGGCACCGTCGAAATCACGATCGTACCGGCCTTGATGGTCTCGGAGTTCGTGTTCGAGGTATTGATGACGTTGACGCCGGCCTGCGCCATCGCCTGCTGCGTATTCGTCAGCATGTTGCGCAGCACCGCCTGCAACGCCCATTTGTCGCTGGAACGGATGTACAGAACCGTGGAGAAGTAGTCGTTCCAATATGCAACGGCCATGAACAGCGCGATCGTCGCGATTGTCGCTTTAGAAAGCGGAACGATGATCGAGAAGAAAATGCGGATATCGTTCGCGCCGTCGATTCTCGCGGATTCCTCAAGGCTCTCCGGGATGGAGAGGAAGAAGTTCTTCATGATGATGCAGTTGTACGCGCTCACGAGCGCCGGGAGAATCAGCGCGAGGCGGTTATCAAGCAGGCCAAGCCCCTGCACGAGCAGGAAGCTTGGAATCATGCCGGCTGCAAAAATCATCGTGAACAGGACAAGGACCATCATGACCTTGCCGCCGCGCAGGCGGGCCTTCGAAAGCGGGTAAGCCGTCATCGCGGTGAGCAGCGTGCCCAAAACCGTACCAACGATCGTGACCATGAACGAAGTGCCAAAGCCCGTGAAAACCTGCGGGTTATTGAAAACGGATTTGTATGTATCGATATTGAAGCCCTTCGGGTAGAGGAACATGCCGCCCTTGAGCGTCTCCTCCATCGAGCTGAACGACTGCATGACGACATGCCAGAACGGATAAAGCATGACGAGGCAGAGCACGGTGATAAAGGTGTAGTTGAATACGGTAAAAATCTTCTCACCTGTGGAGGTTCTGATTTTATTCGTATGTGCCATTTTCATTCCCTCCTTACCAGATGCCTTCGTTGCCGGTCTTTTTGGCAACGGTATTGACAATCAGGATCATGACGAACGCGATGACGGATTTGAACAGGCCGGCCGCCGTGGAGAACGAGTAGTCCGCGTTCTTGATACCGATTCTGTAAACGTAGGTATCGATGATATCCGCCACGCTGTAAACCAGCGCAGAATAGAGCATGAAGATCTGATCGAAGCCTGCGTTCACGATATTGTTGCAGCTGAGGATCAGCATGACAACAATCGTCGGGGTGATGGAGGGCAGCGTGATGTGCAGAAGCTGCTTCCACTTGCGCGCGCCGTCGATCTCCGCCGCCTCGTAAAGCTGCGGGTCAATGCCGGAGAGCGCCGCGAAGTAAATTATCGTGCCCCAGCCCGCGCCCTTGTAAATATCCGTGACGATCAGCATCGGCACGAAGTAGCGCGTATCGGTGAGCACCTGAATCTGCTCGCCGGAAATCGAATTGATGATGCTGGTGACAAGGCCGGTGTCCGGGTCGAGCATGTTCATGATCAGGCCGGAGAGAACAACCCAGGAAATGAAGTTCGGCAGGTACAGAAGCGTCTGCGAAACCTTCTTAAACTTCATGTTCTTCATTTCGTTCATCATCAGCGCGAGGATGATCGGGATCGGGAAGCCGCACACCATCTTCAGAATCGAGATGTAAAGCGTGTTTCCGAACACCTGCAAAAACTGCGGTCTCGTCAACAGATCGACAAAGTGATCAAAACCGACCCACGTGCTTGCCGCCGTATCATACGGATTGTAATCCATGAACGCGATCACGTTGCCGAAAATAGGGATGTACCGGAAAATAATCAGGAAAATCATGCCGGGGAGAAGCAGAAGATATAGCCACTTATCGCGGACAACATCTTTACGAAACCGCTCCCAAGCGCTCAGCTCATGTGCCGGCTTGGCTGCTGCTACCATAAGTCTACCTCCTAGAATTTTGTAAAACCGATTCCACAGGCCCACAGCGCGAAGCCCCGGCAGCATCCCTTGTATTCGTCTCTCTGACGAATACAAAAAACAGGGTACCCTGTTTTGCGGAAAAGCTGCTGAAAACGGCCCGAGCCGCGCAACCGCCCATACTGCATCGAAACGCACCGCGGCCCTTACATAAAAGCCCCAGCGCATCTCACAAAAAACACAGCATTCCGTTTGGTTTATGTCGTAATTTTATCACCCGTTTTTGTGAATGTCAACAACAAAAATTCGTGCAGATTGGCTTTTTTTGCAAATTTCACACATGTTGCATTCTATTATGCTAAACCGAAAAATCAATAAAACGCACCTAATCCAATACAAGTTTTTGCTGAAATTCCGTTCTTTTTTCTCTATACTGTGCAGAAAAATTTGCAGCCCTGCGCGCGCACGCGTCAAATCAAACGCGTTCAAATCGGCCTTCCAGCGCCTTTTTTTATGGGACTTTTGTCCGGTTTTGCAGGAATGTGGAACCGGTTCCCCATTTTTTCATGCCACTGTTTTCCGCATTTTGGTATTGCGGCATTATAAATACAACTTTCCTGTATTTTTAAAATTGTTAAATTTTATATGTAATTCAATCAATTATGAACAGAGGCAAAACGCACAAAAATAAAAGTTTACAATTTTGTAACCTATTGTTAACGAGACAAAAACTGCCCCCTTTGGTTGTGCATTCTCGCTAACCGGCGCCGCGCATTTGGCTTATTCTCTGTTTACCCACCCAACTCATTTGGAGATATATCCTAAAAAGTTTTGTATCGGTTTAAAGCCACAAAGACATTTCTCCGGTTTTTCGGCGCAAAAAAGTGTACAGACCGCGGCTGGGGCTTGCAATGCGCGCAAAAACGCCTTATACTTGCCCTATACCATATAAAAGGAACAAAGGAGACGATGCCATGATGAACCGAGCAGAATTTGACCGGCAGGCCGAGGCCCATCGCGCGCTGCATATTCTGGCCGTGCGGGACGGCGAGGCCGTGTTCCGCGCCGACTACGACGAGGAGATTCGGCGAAACCAGTATTCCGCCACAAAGAGCTTTACGAGCGCCGCCGTCGGCATCGCCGCGGGCGAGGGGCTGCTCCGGCTCGACGAGCGGCTGACCGACGCCTTTGCGGAC
>URQJ01000059.1 GCA_900549945.1 uncultured Oscillospiraceae bacterium | reverse complement strand
CATGACGCTCGACCTCGCCGCCTACGCGCACCGCCCGGAGCTCGACTGCCATGACCCGGCGCTTACCCTGCGGATGCGGCCCGACACGCCGGAGGATCGGGAAAAGGCCGGCGCATGCGGCGCGCAGATCGGGGGCTTCGGCAGCTATTTCGCCTGTCTGCCGGATATTCTGCTCGCCGAGTGGGACGGCGCGGTCATCGGCGGCTGCGGCGTTTCTCCGGAAAACTGCTTTTACACCGAATCGCATCCCGAGACGAGCGCCTTCGGCCCGCTCGGCGTGCTGGAAGCGTTTCAAAACCGCGGCGTCGGCATGCGGCTGTGCCAGACGGCGCTCGACCGCCTCAAGGCCCGCGGCATCCAGCGCGTTTACATCGGCTACACATGGCTCGAGGACTGGTACGGCAAGCTTGGCGCCAAGCGCTGCATGGCGTACTGGATGGGCGAAAAAACGCTTTAAGCCGTTTTCGACCGCAAAACGCCCGCCGCCCGAAAAACTGCACAGCAAAACCGCCCTGTGGAATTCCCACAGGGCGGTTCCTATTTCGCTATTTTACAGCCTGCGGCTTACGCCTGAACGCGCGCCTTGAGGCCGTCAAGCTCTGCTCTGAGCTCCGCCGGGAGCTTATCGCCGAACTTTTTGTAGAATTCCTCAACACCGGCGGCTTCCTTAGCCCACTTCGCATTGTCGACCTCGAGGATGCCCTTCAGGGTCTCGATCGAGAAGTCGTCAAGGCCTTCGATGTTGATGTCCTCGGCCTTCGGCACATAGCCGATCGCCGTCTCCACTGCGTCGATCTCGCCGTCGCAGCGCTTGAGCATCCACTCGAGCACGCGGAGGTTGTCGCCGAAGCCCGGCCAAATGAAGTGGCCGTCCTCATCGACGCGGAACCAGTTGACGTTGAAGATCTTCGGCGCCTTGTCGCCGAGGAGCTCGCCCATCTCGACCCAGTGCTTGAAGTAATCGCCCATGTTGTAGCCGCAGAACGGGAGCATGGCCATCGGGTCGCGGCGGACAACGCCGACTGCACCGGCAGCCGCAGCAGTCGTCTCAGAGCCCGTGATGGAGCCGATGAAAACGCCGTTGTTCCAGCTTCTGGACTGGTAAACCAGCGGAACCGTATCCGGACGGCGGCCGCCGAAGATGATGGCGGAAACCGGAACGCCCTTCGGGTTCTCGAACTCGCTCGAGAGGCAGGGGCAGTTTGCGGTCGGCGCCGTGAAGCGGCTGTTCGGATGCGCGAGCTTATTGCCCTCGGCAATGTACTCGGGGCCGTTCACCTTCGCGCCCTTCCACTCTTCCGCGTTGACCGGCGGGTTCTTATCGAGGCTCTCCCACCAAACGGTGTTGTCGTCGAGGTTGCGGGCGACGTTCGTGAAGATCGTGCCCTTCTGCGTGGAAATCAGCGCGTTCGGGTTCGACTTCATGTTCGTACCCGGCGCAACGCCGAAGAAGCCGTTCTCCGGGTTGATCGCGTACAGTCTGCCGTCCTCGCCGGGACGCATCCAAGCGATGTCGTCGCCGACGGTCCAGACCTTGTAGCCCTTCGCCTTGTAGCCCTCCGGCGGGATCATCATGGCGAGGTTCGTCTTGCCGCAGGCAGACGGGAACGCCGCGCAGACATACTTGACTTCGCCCTTCGGATTCTCGACGCCGAGGATCAGCATGTGCTCAGCCATCCAGCCCTCGTTCTTCGCCTGATAGGAGGCGATGCGCAGCGCGAAGCACTTCTTGCCGAGCAGAACGTTGCCGCCGTAAGCGGAGTTGACGGAAATGATCGTGTTGTCCTCCGGGAACTGGCAGATCCAGCGGTTCTCCGGATCGACGTTGCACTTGCAGTGCAGGCCGCGGACCCAGTCGTTGCTGTCGCCGAGCACGTCCAGAACCTTCGCGTTGACGCGGGTCATAATGGACATGTTCAGAACAACGTAGATGGAGTCGGTCAGCTCGATGCCGATTTTCGCGAGCGGCGAGCCGATCGGACCCATGGAGTACGGAATCACATACATCGTGCGGCCCTTGTAGCTGCCGCGGGCGATGTCGTAAAGCATTTTATAGGCTTCCTGCGGGTCCTTCCAGTGGTTGGTCGGGCCTGCGTCCTCCTCCTTCTTGGAGCAGATGAGCGTTCTGTCCTCGACGCGCGCGACGTCGTTCGGAGCGGTTCTGTGATAATAGCAGCCCGGGAGCTTTTCCTCGTTCAGCTTGATCAGCTCGCCAGACGCGCAGGCTTCCTTTCTGAGGGCTTCAAGCTGCTCCTCAGAGCCGTCGATCCAAACGATCTGATCCGGGTTGACAAGCGCTTTCATCTCGTCAATCCAAGAGAGGACTGTCTTGTTGTTTGTCATTCTTATTTCTCCTTTCGCCGAAAAGGCAAATGTATTGCAAATGACCTATTCTGCTTTCATTCTACCACATATTCGGTGGGGAATCAATCACCAATTTGTGAATTCGCCCCTCCAATTTCGATATATTGACATATCTTTATCATATGGAAAAGCCTTTTTTCATATCACCGTCGGCTTCTCCGCCTCAAACGGACTGCGCTTCATTCGGGCGGACGCAAAGCCCCCGGAATCCCGCGCAGCGAAAGCACGCGGGCTGTCAGCCGCCGAGGTCAAGCGGCACAATGCGCCCCTTTTCCCGCGTTTTATTCATGTCGATCAGCCGCTGGTTCTCGCTGCCGCGAAACGCCAGCTCGAGGTTTTTCTCCGCCTCGATAAAAGGCCCGTCAACGAGCACGTCGCAGGCGGCGAGCAAAGCGTCGATATCCGGGTCGTGCATCGCCTCGAGCGCCTCGAGCGTCCAGCCCGTGTAAACCGTGACGTCTTTCCCGACGCCGTGCACGCGGTCCGCAAGCGCCCGGAGCGGCTTCGGCTGGCAGAAGGGCTCGCCGCCCGAAAACGTGATGCCGCGCAGCAGCGGATTTTCCAAAAACGCCTCGAAAATGCGATCCGTGTCGTCCCACGCGCCGCCCTCAAAATCGTGCGTCTGCGGGTTGTGGCAGCCGGGGCAGCGGTGCGGGCAGCCCTGCACGAATACGGTCAGGCGGATGCCCCGCCCGTCCACGATCGAATCCGGGATGAGCCCGGCAACTTTGATTTTCATGGCCTTTCTCCTCTCCCCGCCGCTTCCGCTTTGAAAGCGCTTTGGCGGCAGGCACAAAAAAATCCAAAAGCCGCGGCTTTCGGATTTTCTCGCGCGTTTACAGGCTGTGCTTCACGCGGTCGCGCTCCTCGGCGCGCTTCGCGTTGTTCCAGCGGTCCGTTGTGCCGACGAGATAGCCCGTAATGCGGCGGATGCGCTCGAAATCGCGCCCCTCGCCGATCAGAACGGCGTTTTCCTTCACGTTTTTTTCCTTGATCTTCGGTGCCATATGCTTTTCCTCCTGTATCTGTGTCTGCCGCCCGCTCTCCCGGGCAGTTCAATATTCTGCACCGGCAAACAATCCCCACCGGGCAAAGTCCGCCGTGCAAAGCTCCTTCAGGTGCGTGTAGTCGTTGATGCGCACCGGGCGCGCACCGCCGTTCTGCATGTCGCAGGCAATTTCCGTGACCGCCGTGTGCTCCATCCAGTTCAGCCGGTTTACATCGCCGGCCGGCCGCCGGAGCAGGACGTTTGTGAACACCCGCAGCGTAATTCCATGCGAAAAGACCAAAACGGCCGCGGAATCGGGAAGCTCGGCAAGCGATTTGTCCACGAACTGCCGGCACCGCCGCTGGACATCTGCAAACGATTCTCCGCCCGGCGCCTCCGCTTCGGAAAGCCCCCTTTCCAGACATACCTGCGGATACAGGCGATCCCGCTCCTGCCAGGTCAGGCCCTCCAGCAAGCCCAGCTCCATTTCCCTCAGATCTGCGGTTTCACGGACTGCGGGCGCAGCGGGAAACTGACGCAGCACCGCCTCCGCAGTCTGCCGCGTGCGGAGCAGCGGACTGCTGAATACATAGAGCCGCTCCTTTCCCCGCAATGCGGTGTGCAGGGCGATTCCCGCGCGCTCCGCCTGCCGGATTCCCTTTTCCGTAAGGGCAAGATCCGTTGTGGACATCATCCGCCCCTGTGTGTTGCTGTAGCTCTCCGCGTGTCGGATCAGAAAAACTCTCATAAACCCGTCCCCTTCGCTGCTCATCGGATCAAATGCGAATAATCCGGCACGTCGTGGTACTTCTTGCGCAGCTCGGCGAGCTTCTCGACCGGGACGCCCTCGCCGGCATGGCGGCCGCAGCGCGGGCACACGTCGCCGATGATGCCGCTGTAGCCGCAGACCGGGTCGCGGTCGACCGGATGGTTCACCGAGCCATAGCCGATGCCGGCCTCCTTCATGCAGCGGATCACGCTCTCAAACGCATCGATATTCTTGCAGATGTCGCCGTCCAGCTCGACGTAGCTGATGTGCCCGGCGTTCGTCAGCGCGTGGAACGGCGCCTCCTTTTGGATCTTCTTGAAGGCGCTGATGCCGTAGTACACCGGCACATGGAAAGAATTCGTGTAGTATTCGCGGTCGGTCACGCCCTCGATCTTACCGTATTTTTTCTGGTCAATGCGCAGGAAGCGGCCGGAAAGGCCTTCGGCGGGCGTCGCGAGCAGCGTCCAGTTGAGGCCCGTCTCGCGGCTCTTTTGATCCATACACGCGCGCATATAGTGGATGATCTCGTAGCCTAATTTCCAGCTCTCCTCGCTCTCGCCGTGGTGCTTGCCGGTCAGCGCTTTAAGCGTTTCGGCAAGGCCGATGAAGCCGACCGAAAGCGTGCCGTGCTTTAAAACCTCCGCCACTGAATCGTCGCGGCCGAGCTTCTCGGAATCGATCCACACGCCCTGCCCCATCAAAAACGGGTAGTTGTACGCCTTCTTGCTGCACTGGATCTTGAAGCGGTGCAAAAGCTGCTCCTCGACGATCGCGAGCTGCGCGTCGAGCAGCTC
Organism: uncultured Oscillospiraceae bacterium; assembly: GCA_900549945.1. Taxonomy (GTDB): domain Bacteria; phylum Bacillota; class Clostridia; order Oscillospirales; family Acutalibacteraceae; genus Hominenteromicrobium. The sequence continues at coordinate 5,155 of URQJ01000059.1, read as the reverse complement.
GTAAAACTTTTTGACGTCGCCCTTCGCTTCAATGCCCAGCCGCGGCAGGTTGATCGAGGTGAAGCTCAGGTTGCCGCGCCCGCAGGTGACCTCGCGCTCCGGGTCGTGCACGTTGCCCATCACGCGCGTGCGGCAGCCCATATACGCCACCTCGCTGTTGTAGTCGCCCGGCTTGTAATATTGCAGGTTGAACGGCGCGTCGAGAAAGCTGAAGTTCGGGAACAGGCGCTTCGCCGAGCAGCGCATCGCGTGCTTGAACAGGTCGTAGTTCGGGTCGCCCTCGTTGTAGTTGACGCCCTCCTTGACCTTGAAGATCTGCACCGGGAAAATCGGCGTTTCGCCGTCGCCGAGGCCGGCCTCCGTCGCGTCCAGCAGGTTGCGCACCGCCATGCGGCCCTCGGGCGACGTATCGGTGCCGTAGTTCAGCGAGCTGAACGGCACCTGCGCGCCGGCACGGGAATTCATCGTGTTCAGGTTGTGCACGAGCGCCTCCATCGCCTGCTTCGTCGCGTTGTCCGTCTCGCGCCATGCGGTACGCTCGGCGTAGTCGGCCGCGTCGCGCGCCTCCTCGGCGATGATTTCCTCAAAGCCGTTTTCGCGCTGGTGGCGCGGCAGAAATTCCTCCACGCGCTGCGCGTACGCCTTCGCCGTGCCGATCGTCACATCGCCGCCGAGCGCCGTGCGGACAGCCTCCGCAAGCCCCGCCGCGTCCGCATGCGCCATATTGTGGCGCACCTCGAAATACTGGGTGAGCGCCGAGAAATACTGCTTGCGGAACGTCTTTTTCACGCCGAGCGCCATCGCGTAGTCGAAGTTCGGCACGCTCTGGCCGCCGTGCATCTCGTTCTGGTTCGCCTGAATCGCAATGCACGCGAGCGCCGCGTAGCTGCGGATGTCCTTCGGCTCGCGCAGGTAGCCGTGGCCGGTGGAAAAGCCGCCGTCAAACAGCTTGACGAGGTCGATCTGGCAGCAGGTCTCGGTCAGCGTGTAAAAATCCTTGTCGTGGATGTGGATGTCGCCGTTGGCGTGCGCCTTTGCGATCTCCGGCGGGATCACGTATTTGTCGTAAAAGCTCTTCGCGCCCTCCGAGCCGTATTTCAGCATCGTGCCCATCGCGGAATCCGCGTTGATATTCGCGTTTTCGCGCTTCAAATCCGCGTCCTCGGCCGGCTTGAAGGTCAGATCCTGATAAATTTTCACGAGCTCATCGTCCATCTCGCGCAGGCGCTGGTGCTCCGCGCGGTAGAGGATGTACGCCTTCGCCGTCTTGGCGTAGTCCGCGGCGATCAGCTTCTCCTCCACGACGTCCTGAATCTGCTCGACCGTCGGCACGGTCTTGCTGTCCCCGAACGCTTCGATCACCTCCGCGGTCAGGCTGTCGAGATCGGCATCGCTCATGCGCTCCGCCGCGATGCGGATATTGGCCTTAAAAATCGCGTTTCGAATCTTCTTTGCGTCAAAGGAAACCTTTTCCCCGTTGCGCTTGACAATGTACTTGACCATCCTGCTTAGACCCCTTCTGATTTTTCCTCCGGCGCGGCCGATTACCGTTTTCCGTGTGCCTCTGATTATATTCCTTTTCCTGCGGCGTGTCAAGAGCCGATCTACAATATCTTGTGCCTGTTTTATTATGTCAATCAAAATATACCAAAAATTAAAACATAATATAAAAACTGCCTGCGCCCGGAAATCGACTTCCGCTCCGCCGCTTTACGCCGTTTTTTCCTTTCCGGCGGCCTGTGCGGCGGCGCCGTATTTTTGCGCGGGGCGCGAAAAGGGCCGCCCGATTTGACTATCCGGCGGCCCTTTCATCCGGCCGCGCGGACTACGCCCGCGCAGCACGGCTTATTCATTTATTTGACGACGGCGCCGAGGCAGTGCGCAAGGTACACCGCGCCGTCGAGGTCAACCGCCGTATCGCCGAGCTTTGCAAAGCGGATATCTGTGCGCGCCCACTTCGCGCCGCGCAGGTCGCAGCCCTTCAGCTTCGCATTGCGGAACACCGTCTCCGTCAGGTCGCAGCCCGAAAGGCTTGCCTTCTCAAGGTCGGCGTCGCTGAAATTCGTGCCGCGCAGGTTCACGCCTGCAAAATCCTGCTTGCGGAGCATGCAGCCGTCGAGCACGCAGTATTCGAGCGCGCCGCTGCGCACGACCCAGCCTGTGAGATCGGCGCCCGCAAAATTACAGCCCGTGCACCGGCAGCCGTGGAATTCAGAGACAAAGAGGCTCGCCCCGGAAAACGTGCAGTTTTCAAAGGCCGTATTGCGGCACAGCACGTCGTTCAGCCGCGCAAAGTCGAACGCGCAGGCCGAAAACCGGCACTTTTCGAGCAGCGCGCCCGAAAGGACCGCGCCGCGGAAATCGCACTTCTGAAAGGTAAAGCCTGTCAGCGAAGCGTCGGTGAAATCCGTGTCCGAAAACCGCGCGCCCGCATACGCCTTGATTTCGCTTGAAAAACTCATTCTTCTTCGGGTACAAGCGCGATGTGCAGCTCGTCGAGCTGCGCCTTGGAAACCGTAGACGGCGCGTCCATCATCACGTCCTGCGCGCTCTTGTTCATCGGGAACGCGATGACCTCGCGGATCGACTCCTCGCCCGAAAGCAGCATGACCATGCGGTCCACGCCCGGGGCGATGCCCGCGTGCGGCGGCGCGCCGTAGCAGAACGCGTTGTACATAGCCGGGAACTTCGCCTTCACGTCGTCCTCGCCGAGGCGCACCATCTCGAACGCCTTGACCATGATCTCCGGGTCGTGGTTCCGCACCGCGCCGGAGGAGAGCTCCACGCCGTTGCAGACGAGGTCGTACTGGTCAGCCATGATGTCGAGCGGGCTGATCTCTCCGCGCTCGGCCTTCAAAAGCGTCTCCATGCCGCCCGTCGGCATCGAGAACGGGTTGTGGCAGAACTCGAGCTCGCCGGATTCCTCGCCGGTCTCGTACATCGGGAAATCGACGATCCAGCAAAATTCGTAGCGCGCCTTGTCCATGTGGCCCTCGCACGCCGTGCCGAGCATGCGGCGCATGACGCCGGCGGTTTTCTGCGCGTCGGTCAGCTTGCCGGCCGAGAGGAACACGAGCGTGTTCGGCTTGAGGCCGAGCGCCTCGGTGACGGCCTGCGCCGTCTCGGGATTTGCGTTGATAAACTTCGCGATGCCGCCCGCGATCGCGCCGGTTTCGTCCATCTTGAACCAGTACGGCTTCTGGCCGGCCTGCACCTCGACGTCGGCACAGAGCTTATCGACAGCCTTGCGCGCGAGCTTGCAGTCGGAAACCGGCACGGCTTTCACGATATTGCCCTCGAACGGGCCAAAGCCGCAGCCCGAAAGCAGAGCCGTGACGTCCTTGACGCGCAGGTCGATGCGCAGGTCCGGCTTATCGGAGCCGAATTCCTCCATCGCCTGCCGGTACGGGATGCGCGTGAACGGCGCAGAGGACGCGACGTCGTACGTGCCGTATTTCGCGAAGATCGGCGGCAGCACGTCCTCGAGGACGGCGAAAACGTCCTCCTGCGTGGCGAACGCCATCTCCATATCGAGCTGGTAGAACTCGCCGGGCGAGCGGTCGCCGCGCGCGTCCTCGTCGCGGAAGCACGGGGCGATCTGGAAGTAACGGTCGAAGCCCGCGGTCATCAAAAGCTGCTTGAACTGCTGCGGCGCCTGCGGCAGCGCATAGAACTTGCCGGGGTGCTTTCTCGCCGGGACAAGGTAGTCGCGCGCGCCCTCCGGCGAGGAGGCCGTGAGGATCGGCGTCGTGATCTCGAGGAAGCCGTGCTCGGTCATCGCCTGACGCAGCGCCGAAACAACGTTGCAGCGCAGCAGGATGTTGTTCTTCACGGCCGGGTTGCGCAGGTCGAGATAGCGGTACTTGAGGCGCTGGCTCTCGTCGGCCTCGCGCGAATGGTTGATCTCGAACGGCAGCTCGTTGTAGCGGCAGCGGCCGAGCACCTTGATCTCTGCGGGCACAACCTCGATGTCACCGGTCGCCTGCTTCGGGTTCTTGCTCTCGCGCTCGCGCACGACGCCCGTGACCGAGATCGTCGATTCCTTGTTGAGCGGCTTTACAAGCGCCATCATCGCTTCGTTTTCGATGACGACCTGCGTCGTGCCGTAAAAATCGCGGAGCACGACGAAGGCGAAGTTGCTGCCGACCTCGCGGATGTTTTCCATCCAGCCGGCCAGCGTGACGGTCTTTCCCGCGTCGGAGAGCCGCAGCTCCCCGCAGGTATGTGTTCTGGACTGAACCATGTTTTTTCCTCTTTCTCTGTGTTGAATATGGGCTGAAATTCTGTGGGCAAGCGCGCCGGCGGCTGCCCCGCGCGCTTTTTCGGGCGTGCAGGAGACCCGGCGCGGCCCGCAGCTTACTGCGATTCGATTTTAGAACGACAGGTCGTCCTGCGCGGTCGTCTCCGCGAGGTACGCGTCGATGAAATCCTCGCCGATCGAGAGCTTCTTTTTCTCGCCGGTTTTCATGTTCTTGAGCTCGGCTTTGCTGCTTTCAAGCTCGTTGTCGCCGAGCACGACCGTGTATCTCGCGCGGATCTTATCGGCGTACTTCATCTGCGCCTTGAGGCCGCGGGCGCACAGGTCGCAGTCCGCCGCGACGCCGCAGCGGTGCAGCGCGTTCACGAGCTCGAACGCCTTCACCTGCGCCGCCTCGCCCATCGAGGCGATGTACAGCTCGCACTTGCCCTCGTCCGGGAACTCGGCGCCGAATTCCTCGAGCGCGAGCATGATGCGGTCGAAGCCGAGGCCGAAGCCGAGCGCCGGGGTCGGCTTGCCGCCGATCTCCTCGACAAGGCCGTCGTAGCGGCCGCCGCCGCCGAGCGCATAGCCGAAGCGCGTGGAGATGAACTCGAACACCGTGCGGGTGTAGTAGTCGAGGCCGCGGACGATGCCGGGGTCAACCGTGAATTCCACGCCGACCGCGGTGAGCAGGCTCTGCACCTTCTCAAAGTGCGCGCGGCAGTCGCCGCAGAGGTAGTCGAGAATCTTCGGCGCACCCTTCGCGATTTCGCCGCAGACCGGGCTTTTGCAGTCAAGAATGCGCATCGGATTGCGCTCGAGGCGCGAATTGCACGTCTCGCAGAGCTGGTCCTTGTGCGCGGTGAAGTATGTCTTGAGCGCCTTGTGGTATTCGGCGCGGCACGTCGGGCAGCC
>URQJ01000058.1 GCA_900549945.1 uncultured Oscillospiraceae bacterium | reverse complement strand
CCCGCCTCGGCGGCGGCATCGGCACGCGCGGACCGGGCGAGACGAAGCTCGAAACCGACCGCAGGCACATCCGCCGGCGCATCGAATCGCTGCGCGAGCAGCTCAAGAAGGTGGAGACAGGACGAAAGGAGACGCAGCGCCGCCGTGAAAAGGACGGCACGGTGACCGTGGCGCTCGTCGGCTACACGAACGCGGGCAAGTCGACGCTGATGAATCTGCTCACACAGGCGGGCGTGCTCGCCGAGGACAAGCTCTTCGCGACGCTCGACCCCACGGCCCGCGCGCTGAAGCTGCCCGGCGGCAAGACTGTCATGCTGATCGACACGGTCGGCCTCGTGCGCCGCCTGCCGCACCATCTGGTCGAGGCGTTCAAGTCGACGCTGGAGCAGGCCGCGACGGCGGACATCATCCTGAACGTCTGCGACGCTTCGAGCCCCGAGGCGCGCGTGCACCTCGATGTGACGGGCGAGATTCTCCAAAGCCTCGGCTGCGGCGACCGCCCGGTGATCCCGGTGCTGAACAAATGGGATCTCGTCGAAAGCCCGGACGATGCGGTGCACGTGCCGGGCGCGGTGCGCATCAGCGCGCTGAAAAATGAGGGGATCGAGGCGCTTTTGCAGGCCGTGGAGGACAATCTGCCGGTGAAAGCCGTGGAGGTCACGGCGCTGCTGCCGTTTGCAAAGACTGGCGTCGCCGCCGCGCTGCGCCGCGCGGGCGCGCTGCTCTCGGAGGAATACACCGCCGAGGGGCTTTTGCTCCGCGCGCGCGTGGAGCCGCGGGAGCTCGCGCTGCTGGAGCCGTTTCTGACGGAGGACGGCAGTGTATAAACGAATGTATACGACTGTATTTTATACATTGCATACATTAAAAAATGTATAGAACATGGCCGCGCTCCTGCAAAAACTGGACAATATTCAGCGTATGAGGCCGTGAAAGGCTGGAAATACGGAAAATCTGCCGAACATGAATAAATATTCACTTTGGGGGTTGATTTTTCCGGAAAACGGTGTATAATGAAAACCGTTGAAATTCAAAAAGCGATTTTCCGCCGGCTCCGCCGCGCGGTGACTGTAGCAAAGAAAGAGGTTTTGAAAATGGCAAAGGAAATCAAAAAGGTCGTTCTCGCCTATTCCGGCGGCCTCGACACATCGATCATTATCCCGTGGCTCAAGGAAAACTACAATAACTGCGAGGTTATCGCGGTTTCCGGCGACGTGGGCCAGGGCACGGAGCTCGACGGCCTCGAGGAGAAGGCGATTAAGACCGGCGCCTCGAAGCTCTACATCGAAGACCTCAAGCAGGATTATATTGAAAACTACATTTGGCCCTGCCTCAAGGCGGACGCCAAGTACGAGGACTACCTCCTCGGCACCTCGCACGCCCGCCCCTGCATTGCAAAGCGCCTTGTGGAGATCGCAAAGGCCGAGGGCGCGGACGCGATCTGCCACGGCTGCACCGGCAAGGGCAACGACCAGGTTCGCTTTGAGCTGACCATCAAGGCGTTTGCGCCGGATATGAAGATCATCGCGCCGTGGAGAGAGTGGTCTATCAAGTCGAGAGAGGAAGAGATCGAATACGCGGAGGCGCACAACATTCCGCTGAAGATCAACCGCGAGACGAATTATTCCAAGGATAAGAACATCTGGCACCTCTCGCATGAGGGCCTCGATCTGGAAAACCCGGCGAACGAACCGCAGTACAACAAGCCCGGCTTTTTGGAGCTCGGCGTTTCCCCGGAGCAGGCGCCCGACGAGCCGACTTATGTGACCATCCACTTTGAGAAGGGTATTCCCACCGCGGTGGACGGCGTGGAAATGGGTGCGGTCGAGCTGGTCGCGAAGCTGAACGCGCTCGGCGGCGCGAACGGCATCGGCCTGCTGGATATCGTCGAAAACCGGCTTGTCGGCATGAAGAGCCGCGGCGTGTATGAGACGCCGGCCGGAACCATCCTCTACAAGGCGCACAACGTGCTGGAAACGATTACGCTCGACAAGGAAACCTTCCATTACATGCAGGCGCAGATTGCGCCGAAGATGGCGGATCTCACCTACAACGGCCAGTGGTTCACGCCGCTGCGCGAGGCGCTCTCCGCGTTCGCCGACAAGGTCAACGAGAACGTAACCGGCGACGTCAAGCTGAAGCTCTACAAGGGCAACGTCATCAACGCGGGCGTTACCTCCCCGTACACCCTCTACGACGAGGAGATCGCGACGTTCGACGAGGACGAGGTTTACGACCAGAAGGATGCGCAGGGCTTTATCAACCTCTTCGGCCTTCCGATCAAGGTGCAGGCCAAGCAGAAAGCGAAGCTCGAAGCAAAGTAAAAAATTCAGATACGGGGTAGGCGGATCTGCCTGCCCTTTTCTGGCTTAAAGGAGGGCGCGGAGAATGGAGCTGATCGACGTTTACGACCGAAACGGAAACCGAACGGGCAAGGTCGTCGAGCGCGGAACATCGCTGTTGGAGGGCGAATATATTTTGGCGGTCGGCATGTGGATTGTGGACAGTCAAAACCGGATTTTTCTGACAAAGCGCAGCTCCGAAAAGCATTTTGCGCCCAACAAGTGGGAAAATCCCGCGGGGCATGTGCAGGCCGGAGAGAGCTGCATGGACGCGGTTTTGCGGGAGGTTCGGGAGGAAACCGGACTCCGGATTGCGCCGAAGCAAACGACGCTGCTCGGTGCATCGCGCGACGCGCCGTATCTCGGGAGGGATTACGGTGTGCGCATGAATTTTGACCTCAATGTGATTCGGCTCCAGCCGGGTGAAACATGCGACGCGAAGTGGGTCGATTTCGACGGGTTCAAGCGCATGATAGAGGCCGGAGATCTCGCTCCGTCCGTCCTCGGACACATGCGGAGCGGTTATCAGGAGAATTTTCTGAAATTTATCGGGCAGGCGGCGGACGCGCTGCCGGAGAAAGGATGACATCAATCAAAATGAAGCTGTGGAAAGGGCGCTTCCAGAAGGAGGCGGACCCGAAAACGAACGATTTCAACTCGTCGATTTCGGTGGACAGCCGGATGGTCAAAGAGGATATTGAGGGCAGCATCGCGCATGCCACAATGCTCGGCGCATGCGGCATCATCGCGCAGAGCGAGAGCGACAAAATCTGCGCGGAGCTTAAAAAAATTGCCGCGGATATTGAAAGCGGAGCGCTGCATATCGACCCGGATGCGGAGGATATTCACACCTTCATCGAGGGCGAGCTGACCGCCCGCATCGGCGACGCGGGCAAGCGCCTGCACACGGCGCGCAGCCGCAACGATCAGGTCGCGCTCGATGTTCGTCTGACGCTGCGGAAGGAATGCGCGGGCCTCATCGGCCAGCTCAAGGAGCTGATTTCCGTCCTCTGCGACCAGGCGGAGGAATACGCCGACGCGGTCATGCCCGGCTACACGCATTTGCAGCGCGCGCAGCCGATCACCTTCGGGCACCACCTGATGGCGTATGCCGAGATGTTCCTGCGGGACATCGGCCGCATGCAGGACGCCGTGAAGCGCATGGACGTCTGTCCGCTCGGCTCCGGCGCGCTCGCCGGCACAACCTATCCGCTCGACCGTGATCTCACGGCGAAGCTGCTCGGCTTCACGGCGGTCAGCCGCAACAGCTTGGACGGCGTGGCGGACCGCGATTTCTGCGCGGAGATCGCCGCGGCGGTATCGCTCGCGATGGTACACCTTTCCCGCTTTTCGGAGGAGATCATCCTCTGGTGCTCGTGGGAATTCAAATTCGTCGAGCTGGACGACGCGTTTTCCACCGGCTCGAGCATCATGCCGCAGAAGAAAAACCCGGACATTACGGAGCTGATCCGCGGCAAGAGCGGGCGCGTGTTCGGAGACCTCACGGCGCTGCTCACGATGATGAAGGGCCTGCCGCTCGCCTACAACAAGGACATGCAGGAGGACAAGGAGGCCGTATTCGACGCAGTCGATACGCTCCGCCTGTGCCTCACGCCGTTTATCCCGATGCTGAAAACGATGCGCGTCCTGAAGGAAAACATGCGCAGCGCCGCGGCGAAGGGCTTCATCAACGCGACCGACTGCGCCGATTACCTCGTCGCCGCAAAGGGCCTGCCGTTCCGCGACGCGTATAAGATTACGGGCGAGCTGGTCGCCCTGTGCATCGAGCGCGGGCTGACGCTCGAAATGCTGCCGCTTACGGAATACAAGAAGGTCTGCGAATCGTTCGACGAGGGCGTGTATGAGGCGATCAACCTCGAAAAATGTGTGAACGACCGCAGGGTCAAGGGCGGGCCGTGCCCGGAGAACGTCCGCGCGGCAGCGAAGGAAGTCCGCGCCCTGCTGGCTTGAGAAAGAGGAGGCATTGCGGATATGGAGAAAATAAAAGTCGGCGTTGTCGGTGCGACCGGTTACGCCGGTGCGGAAATTTGCCGCCTGCTTTACGCGCACCCCATGGCGGAGCTTGCGGCGATCAGCTCGGTCAGTTTCGAGGGGATGGCGCTTTCGGACGTATATCCCGCGTACCGTGCGCTGTGCGACCTCGTCTGCGAAACGCAGGCGGATGTTGTGGAAAAGAGCGACGTGATTTTCGCCGCGCTGCCGCACGGCCTTTCGCAGGAGCTTGCGGCGGAATGCGACGCAAAAAACAAGGCGTTCATCGATCTCGGCGCGGACTTTCGTCTCGAGAGCGAGGAGGAATATAAGGAATGGTACGGCGGCACGTTTACGGACAAGGCGCTGCACCGAAAAGCGGTCTACGGCCTGCCGGAGCTGTTCCGCGAGCAGATCAGAACGACAAGGCTCGTGGCGAACCCGGGCTGCTATACGACGGCGGTGCCGCTTGCGCTCGTCCCGGCGCTTGAAAAGGGGTATATCGAGCAGACCGGCATCATCGCGAACTGCGCGAGCGGCGTGACCGGCGCGGGCCGCAAGCCCGCCCAGAACAGCCATTATCCGGAGCTGAACGAAGGCATGTCGGCCTACAAGGTCGCGAGCCACCGCCACACGCCGGAAATTGAGCAGACGCTCTCGAAAATCGCGGGCGACGCGGTGCGCATCACCTTTGTGCCGCATCTTTTGCCGATCAACCGCGGCATTCTCGCGACGTGCTACGCGCGCCTGAAGGACGGCGTGACGGAGGAAATGCTCCGCGCAGCATATGAGGAGCGGTACGGGGGCGAGCCGTTCGTCCGGCTTCTGCCAAAGGGCAGGAGCGCGGATATTCACAACATCAAGTACACAAATTTCTGCGACGTGTCCATCTTTGTGGACAAGCGCACCAGCATGTTTATCGCGATCAGCGCCATCGACAACATGGTCAAGGGCGCGGCAGGACAGGCGATCCAGAATATGAATATCCTGTTCGGTCTCGATGAAACGACCGGCCTCATGCAGGTTCCCCCGGCATTCTAGCGGGCGTGGCGGGCACGGCCCGCGGCGGGGTCGCGGAGTCGTTCAGCGAGCCTCGCTTCGCCGGTGCGGGAAATAACCGCAGTAAACGCGTACGGCGGCGCAGCTGCGGAAAAGTGGCTTTCGGGGCGCGCGCTTTTTGGGCGCTCTCAGGCGCAGAAAGAAAACTGAATTTTAGGAGTGCAAGCTTATGCAGTATATTGAAGGCGGTGTCACCGCGGCGAAGGGCTTCCTTGCGGGCGGCGTGCACTGCGGCATCCGGAAAAATAAGTCGAAGCGTGACCTCGCGCTGATCTACAGCGAGAAGCCGTGTACGGCGGCGGGCGTCTACACGCAGAATCTCGTCAAGGGCGCGCCGATCCTCGTCACGCAGCGGAATCTTGCGGACGGCCGCGCGCAGGCGGTCATCTGCAACAGCGGCAACGCGAACACCTGCAATGCCGACGGCGAGGCGAAGGCGTGGCGCATGTGTGAGATCGCGGCGGAGGCGCTGCACATCGACCCGCACGACGTGATCGTCGCTTCCACCGGCGTGATCGGCCAGATTCTGCCGATCGAGCCGATCGAAAACGCGGCGGAAGCGCTCGCGGCGTCGCTCAGCGAAAACGGCTCGAACCTCGCCGCGCAGGCGATCATGACGACGGACACGATCGAAAAGGAAGTTGCGGTGCAGTTTGAGCTCGGCGGCAGGACCGTCACGGTCGGCGGCATCTCGAAGGGCTCGGGCATGATTCACCCGAATATGGCGACGATGCTCTGCTTTGTGACGACGGACTGTGCGATTTCCGCCGAAATGCTCCAAAAGGCGGTCAAAAAGGCCGCGGACACGACGTTCAATATGATCAGCGTGGACGGCGATACCTCCACGAACGACACGCTCGCGGTGATGGCGAACGGCGAGGCCGGCAGCGCGGAGATCACGGCTGAGGACGAAGCGTTCGACGCGTTCTGCGCGGCGCTGACCGCGGTGTGCCGCAGGCTCTCCATGATGATGGCGGGCGACGGCGAGGGCGCGACGAAGCTGCTGATTTGCAGAACGACCGGCGCCGCCGATTGGGAAACGGCAAAAACCGTTGCGAAGTCGGTCATCTGCTCGGCGCTCTTCAAGGCTGCGATGTTCGGCGAGGACGCAAACTGGGGCCGCGTGCTCTGTGCGATCGGCTATTCCGGCGCCGACATCGACATCCACAAGGTGGATGTCGCGTTCCAGAGCGAAAACGGCCGCGTGGACGTCTGCAAAAACGGCGCGGGCGTCGATTTCAGCGAGGAGGAGGCCGCAAAGGCGCTCCACGCAAAGGAGATCACGACGCTCGTGAACCTGAAAAGCGGCGAAGCGGAGGCCGAGGCCTTCGGCTGCGACCTCACCTACGACTACGTGAAAATCAACGGAGATTACCGCACATGAGTACAGAAAAGAAAATCGGAATTTCAAACGGCGACCGCGCGCACGTGCTCGTGCAGGCGATGCCGTATATCAAGAAGTGGGCCGGCGAGACGATCGTCGTTAAGTACGGCGGCAACGCCATGATCAACCCCGAGCTCAAGGAAGCCGTGATGAACGACATCGTTCTGATGCAGCTCGTCGGCATCAACGTCGTGCTCGTGCACGGCGGCGGCCCGGAGATCAGCGCGATGCTGAAAAAGATCGGCAAGGAGAGCCGGTTCGTCAACGGCATGCGCTACACCGACGGCGAGACGATGGACATCGTGCAGCAGGTGCTGGCGGGCAAGGTCAACAAGGACCTCGTGCAGCTTCTCGAAAACACGGGCGGCAAGGCGGTCGGCTTGTGCGGGCAGGACGGCTCGCTCTTAAAGGCCGACAAGCTGCCCGCGGCGGAGGACCTCGGCTTTGTCGGCGAGATCCGCGAGGTGAACGCGCGGATCATCCGCGATTCCCTTGCGGCGGGGTATACCCCGGTCGTTTCGACCGTTGCGGCAGGGTATCACGGCGAGGTGTTCAACATCAACGCCGACGTTGCGGCGGCGCGCATCGCGGCCGAGCTCGGCGCGCGCAAGCTGATTTTGATGACCGACATCGTCGGCCTCCTGCGCGATAAGGACGACGAAAGCACGCTGATTCCGGTCGTGAACGTCAGCGACGTGCCGAAGCTCAAGCGCGAGGGCATCATCAGCGGCGGCATGATCCCGAAGATCGACTGCTGCGTCGAGGCGGTGCGCCGCGGCGTGGAGCGCGCGCACATCATCGACGGCCGCACGCCGCACTCGATTCTCGTCGAGCTGTTTACCGACGAGGGCATCGGCACCATGTTTTATTGATTTCCGGCGGCGCACCGCAAAAATGCGGGGCCGCCGCGAGAAATGGAGAAAGGGGCGAACAGCCATGAACTTGAATGAGATTCAGGCGCTGGACGACGAATGCGTGCTGCACACCTACGGCCGCCTGCCGGTGGCGCTCGACCACGGCAAGGGCTGCGAGGCGTGGGACACGGAGGGGAAGCACTACTACGACTTCACCTCGGGCATCGGCGTCAACGCGTTCGGCTACTGCGACGACGGCTGGGTGAAAGCCGTTACCGAGCAGGCCGGGCGCATCCAGCACATGTCGAACTACTATTACTGTGAAAAAAACGCGCTGCTGGCCGCGGCGCTCCAAAAGGCCTCCGGCATGGGCCGCGCGTTCTTCTGCAACAGCGGCGCGGAGGCGAACGAGTGCGCGGTCAAGGTTGCGCGCCGCTTCGGGGAGAAAAAGGGCGCGCATAAGATTGTCACGCTGAAAAACTCATTCCACGGGCGCACGATCACGACGCTCGCGGCGAACGGACAGGACGCGTTTCACGAATATTTCCTGCCGCTGACCGAGGGCTTCGTCTATGCCGAGGCGAACGACATCGCCGACCTCGAGCAGAAGCTCGACGGCACGGTCTGCGCGGTTTTGCTCGAGAGCGTGCAGGGTGAGGGCGGCGTGATTCCGCTCGACACGGACTACCTGCGCGCCGTGCGCAGGCTGTGCGACGAGCGCGGCGCGCTGCTGATGCTCGACGAGGTGCAGACCGGCGTGGGCCGCACGGGCTATTTCTTCAGCTATCAGGGCTGTGGTGTGCAGCCGGACGTCGTCACGGCGGCAAAGGGACTCGGCGGCGGCCTGCCGATTGCGGCCTGCCTCGTCTCTAAGGCGCTCGGGGATATTTTCACGCCGGGCATGAACGGCTCGACCTTCGGCTCGAACCCGGTGGCGAGTGCCGGCGCGCTCGAGATGGTCACGCGCATCGACGACGCGGCGTTCCTCGCCGCCGTGCGCGAGAAGGGAGAATACTTCCGCGCGGCGCTCTCGAAGCTGGAGGGCGTCGAGTACGTTCGCGGGCGCGGGCTAATGCTTGGCATCAAGCTGAAAAACCGCGATGCGCACGACGTGATGGAGGCCTGCGCAAGGGCCGGGCTCCTGATTCTGACGGCGAAATCGCTCGTGCGTTTTCTGCCGCCGCTCACGATCACGAAGGAAGAAATCGACGCGGGCCTGCGCATCTTCGCAGAGCAGATCAAGGGCTGATGGATACCCGCGCAGCGTAAAAACAAAAGGAAAGGAACCGGCATATGAAACACTTATTAAAGCTCCTCGACCTCACGGGGGAGGAGATCCTCGAGATCCTCAACCTCGCCGACCAGCTCAAGTACGAGACGAAGCACGGCATCGAGCACCCGCACCTGAAGGGCAAGGCGCTCGGCATGATCTTTGAGAAATCCTCCACCAGAACGCGCGTTTCGTTCGAGGTGGGCATCAACCAGCTCGGCGGCTACGCCGTCGTACTCGCGGGCGAGGGCTCGCAGATCGGCCGCGGCGAGCCGGTGCAGGACACCGCGCGCGTGCTCTCCCGCTATGTGGACGGCATCATGATCCGCACCTTCGACCAGAAGGAGGTCGAGGATCTCGCGCAGTACGGCTCGGTGCCCGTCATCAACGGCCTCACGGATTTCTGCCACCCCTGCCAGATTCTCGCCGACCTGATGACGATCCGCGAGTATAAGGGCTCGTTTGACGGCCTCAAGATGTGCTTCATCGGCGACGGCAACAACATGATGAATTCGCTGATCGTCGGCTGCCTCAAGGTCGGCATGGCGGTTTCCGTCGCGTGCCCGGAGGGCTACCGCCCGCCGCAGGAAATCCTCGATTTCGCCGGCGCATACGATTGCTTCGAGCTGACGGAGGACCCGCTGACCGCCGCGAAGGGCGCCGACGTCGTTATCACCGACGTGTGGACCTCGATGGGTCAGGAGGAGGAGCGTGCGGCGCGCGAAAAGGCGTTTGCAGGCTACTGCGTCGACGGCCGCATCATGGCCGCCGCGAAGCCGGACGCGATTGTGCAGCACTGCCTGCCGGCACACCGCGGCGAGGAGATCACCGCGGAAGTGTTTGAGGCGAACGCCGCGCCGATCTTCGACGAGGCGGAGAACCGCCTGCACGCGCAGAAGGCCGTCATGGTCATGCTGATGAAGGACCGGTAAAGCATGCCGATCTTGCCGTATGACGCTGTTTTCGGCGGCGCACGGCAGAGAAAATGCTGGACAAACAGCGAAGAGAACGCCCGGGCTGCGGTTTTCCGCGGCCCGGCTTTTCGTTTGTGGAATTTCCGCGCAAAAGCCCGGTTTCCGCTTGATTTTTCCGCTTTGCCGCGCTACAATGAGGGCAAAACTCAGATTTTTAAGGGGAGTGTTGTTTATGTTGAGAAAGCAGCCTTGGTTTGATTTCTGCGACGCACTGGAGATCGAGATCGAGCAGAGCGTGGAGGAGGGCCGCGACGCCGCGCATTATGCGGCGCAGGCCAGACAGGTGCAGGCGATGGACCGCGGCGTCGAGCGGACGGCCGCGGGCGC
>URQJ01000057.1 GCA_900549945.1 uncultured Oscillospiraceae bacterium | reverse complement strand
TGCCGCCGGCGTGGCTTTTGCGGCCGGCGCTTTCACGGCCGCCGCGGACGACGTGCTCTCCGCACTGCCGCTCACCGGCTCGAGAAAGCCGGAGACGGTGTCGTATGTGCTCCACGCCGCAATGCCGATCGCCGCGAGGCAAACCGCGAGCGCGATATAAAAGCCGCGCTTTTCACCGCTCTTTCTCTTGCCCTGCGTGTCTTTTTCGTTTTTCTGATCCATAGCCATATGCTCACATACCTTTCCACTTCAGTTGAGTTTTGGATATGTGTAGTATAGGCACATCGCGCGGCAATATACGCGCGCCGCACGCAAATCCCGGCGCGCGGAAAATTTTATGCGGCCGAGCAAAACGGCACTCTGCACACGCGGGCGCCGGCTGTGCCGCGGGCCGGTTTTAAACAAAAAAGGAAAAAGGACCGATGCGGCTCGGTCCTTTTCCTTCTAGCTTGAGGGGTATATTGAGGAGGGTAGAACATGTATCCAAGAAAGGTGCGGTTCCTATCTGTTGAATACGGGTATATTATACCCCCGCCGGCAAATTGAGTTGTTAATCAGCCATGAATAAGCCGTAAAGAATTTTGATGGGTTTTGTGAACGCTGGGTAACGGTGCTTTCATAAAAAATATTCTGAAAATCCAAACAACCGTTTGCAATTTGGCAAAAGGTGTGCTATACTAATGCCATAAACAGTATTATGCCCTCTTGCAACCATCATTTACGGAGGAATCCATATGGCACTCACAAAAAGTCAGCAGCTCGTATACGACTATCTCTGCAAGACGATGGCGGAGCGCGCCGTGCCGCCGTCTGTCCGCGAAATCTGCACGGCCACCGGCCTGCGCTCCACCTCCACGGTGCATTCGCACCTGAAATCGCTCGAATCGCTCGGCTACATCACGCGCGACGCCGGCCTGAACCGCTCGATCCATATCGTCGGCGCAGCCTCCGCAAAGCAGGTACCGATTCTCGGCAAGGTCACGGCCGGCCTGCCGATCCTCGCCGTTGAGGACATCGAAGGCTACATCCCCTACCCGGACAAGAGCGGCAAGGAGCTTTTCGCCCTGCATGTTGACGGCCTGAGCATGATCAACGCGGGCATTCTCGACGGCGACTACGTTGTGGCCGAGCGCACCCCCGTTGCGGAAAACGGCGAGATCGTGGTCGGCATGATCGGCGACGAGGCCACCGTGAAGCGCTTTTACCGCGAGAACGGCACGCTCCGCCTCCAGCCCGAGAACCCCGATTTCGACCCGATCATTTCCGACGAGATCTCCATCCTCGGCAAGGTCATCGCCGTCATCCGCTACTACTAAGCGGGCGCGGCCCGCGGCGGACGTCCGCGCGGCCGCTTGTTTGCACAAGCTCGTTTTTTGAGGACGCAGCCTAGCGGGGCGCGTGCTTTGGGTGCTCCCGTGCGGGCGCGGGCGTTCCCCACAGATTTTTATGGAACGGATGAAACCGCCGCGCGGCATGGCTTGCCTGCGCGGCGATTTTGCTCAAAACGGCATAAAAGGAGGAGGAGAAGCATGTCTGAATTCATCCGCAGCACCGCCAAGGCGATCGTCCTGCACGAGGGGCGTGTTTTGCTGAACCGCGCCGCCGACGCATACCGCGGCGATTTTTACGCGCTCCCGGGCGGCGGGCAGCACCGCTTCGAAACGCTCGAGGATGCAGTCATCCGCGAGTGCCTTGAGGAGACCGGCTGCCGCGTGCGCCCCCTGCGCCTCGCCGCAGTCTGCGAGGAAATCTGGCGGTCGCCCGCATTCCGCACGGCCCATCCCGAATACGCGCACCGCATGCTGCATATTTTCCTCTGCGCGCTCGTGGGAGACGCGCCCGAAGCCGAGCCGACCGAGCCGGACCGCGGCACATACGGCATCGAATGGGTGCCCCTCAGCGCGGCACGCTCGAGCCTGCCGCGCTGACGGACCGCCTGCCCGCGGTCGTCGCCGGCAGCACGCCGCTCTTCCTCGGCACCCAGTGGATTGACTGAGGCGTCCGGTTTCATTTATGTCCCCGGCATCGGGTGCGGCGCACATCTTATCCCAGCGCTTCGGCGGCGCGCACCTGCAAGCGAACGCAAAAAATGCCGCCTTAGGCAACCGCCGGAGGGAGGCTGCGCCAAAGCGGCATTTGGGGGGATTAAAACAGAATCTCAGGTTCTCTGCGCGGCACAGCCATGATTGGCTGTGCTATTTTTGCGCTTATTTTCCGGCGCGGCACCGCCGCGTGCCTTTCAATATGTCTCCCGCGCGCTAAATCCTGCTGCAATTCCGCCCAACCCGCGGGCGGCCGCGGCCTGTATGCGTTCATTCCTTTCCTATCAAAAAGATCCTCTTTGAAAAACCGCCGCGCTCCCTGTGCTTCTTTTCATAGGCGCGCACCAATGCCTCGGCGGAGTGCCCCTGCATTTCACACAGCGCGTAGACGACCTCGAGTATATCGGCAAGCTCCTCAATTTCCCTGCTTTCGAGGTACTCCGCGACCTCTTCCTCCAGCTTTTTCTCCAAGCAGACCGCATACGCCTGATCGTCCAGCACGCGCGTCACGGGCCTTTCCCCCTGTGCCGCGATGATTTCGGGGATCCTGTCCCGTACCAGCTTGTTATAATCCATCGATATTTCCCCTTATAAACACAGATTTTTTCATCGCATTTTCTGCATAAGCCAAAAGGAGAAGCTGCTTTCTTTAAACAGCCTCCCCTTTTCGGAATCTTTCGTTTTTTCTAAGGTTTATTTCGCCGGCGTATCGGTCGTGAAGAACTCCTTCATGCTTGTGGCAAGCCCGGCGACGCCCTGAATGTTCGACGGGATGATGATCTTCGTCGCCTTGCCGTCCGCGGCCTTTTCGAACGCCTCGAGGCTCTTGATCGTGAGCACCGCCTCGTTCGGGTTCGCCTCGTTCAAAAGCTTGATCGAATCCGCCAGCGCGCGCTGCACAGAGAGAATCGCCTCCGCCTCGCCCTGCGCCTCGCGGATCTTCGTCTCGCGCACGGCCTCCGCGCGCAGGACCGCCGACTCCTTCTGGCCCTCGGCGATCAGAATCGCGCTGCGCTTTTCGCCCTCCGCGTCGAGTATCTTCGCGCGGCGCTCGCGCTCGGCCTTCATCTGCTTCTCCATCGAGTCCTGAATTTCCGCCGGCGGGATGATATTTTTCAGCTCCACACGGTTGACCTTGATGCCCCACGCGTCGGTCGCCTCGTCGAGAATCACGCGGATTTTCGAGTTGATGACGTCGCGCGAAGTCAGCGTGTGGTCGAGCTCCATTTCGCCGATGATGTTGCGCAGCGTCGTCGCGGAGAGGTTTTCAATCGCGGAGAGCGGGCGCTCCACACCGTAGGCGTACAGCTTCGAATCGGTGATCTGGAAATAGATGACCGTGTCGATCTGCATCGTGACGTTGTCCTTCGTGATGACCGGCTGGGGCGGAAAATCGATGACCTGCTCCTTGAGCGAGACCTTCTTCGCGATGCGGTCGATAAACGGCAGCTTGAAGTGCATGCCCGTGCCCCAAGTAGTGTGGTAAGCGCCGAGGCGCTCCACAACATAGGCGTGCGCCTGCGGGACGATCTTGATGCAGGAGATCAAAATCGCGATCACCACGAGGATGAGCAGCAGGAAGCCGACCATGCCGAAGCCGAAATCCATCATTAAATCATTCATAAACGTACCTTCCTTTTCCTCAATTTATGTGTTATTTTCGGGCGAAACGATCAGCTTGACGCCTTCGATGCGCTCGACGCGCACCTGCGCGCCGGCCGGAATCGCCCCGCCGTCGAGGCTGCGCGCCGTCCAGTCGCTGCCGAGCACGGATACGCGCCCCTTCGCGAGCACGTTGTCGATCGGCTCCGTGACAACCGCGGTGCGGCCGACAACGCGGTCTGCGTTCGTGCGCGTCTCCTTCCCGCGCAGGAAGCGCCGGACGAGCGGGCGTGTCGCCAGCAGAAGAATCAGCGTGGCCACCGCCGCCGCGATCACCTGCAGCCAGAACGGCGCGTGCAGGAAATGCGCGATAAGGCCGGCCAGTCCGCCGCCTGCAAACCAGATGGAGACGAGCTGCGCGGTCGCAGCCTCCAGCGCAATGGCGATGATGATCACCGCGGTCCATGCGAGAATTTCCAAATCGATACCCCCTTACCTTTTTCAAAACGAAGCACTGCGTGGCGCCCTGCCTGCTTCGTTACCTATAGCATACAGGATTTTTGTGCAATTTGCAAGTGAAATCCGCGCGAAACGGTAAAAAGAGGCCCCGAAAACACCGCATGAAATCTACGTTTTTTCGGGGCCTCACGGACAAATGAGATGAAATTTTAAAAAATCGGTCGAAGTTGGGCTGTAAGGCCCGCCTCACATGATCTGCGCGCCCGCCGCGTAGGCGAACAGGTAGACACCGAGAAAAACACCCTCGAGCAGAAATACACTGGACCGCAGGGCCGGTCTTTTTTCCAGCAGCACGGCACCAAAGAGGAAGAACGGGAACGCACAGGCAAGATAGCGCCCCGCACTCAGCAGCCAAGAGAGCGAATAATTGGCTGCGAGATAAGCGAACGCATAGAGCAGCAGCCCGGTGGAATGCCGACGATCCCGTACGGCAAAGAACAAAACGCTCCCAAATACGAAGAACAGCACGAGCTCCGGCAGCCAAACCGCCCAGCCGATCGAAGCGCTCGCATTTTGCAGGAAGTTCTGCGCGATATAGTCGAGCACCTCCGGCAAGGGCAGGAAACCCTGATACCAATGCGTCTGGTGGCCCACAAAGGCAAAAAAGTCCCCGTCCACATACCAATTCAAAAGTAGGTAGACCGCCGTTCCGAGCAGCGGAACCAGCAAAGCCGGGAGGCGGCGCAAAAACGGCCGCACCGCTTTTTTCAGCGCGCCGCCCAGCGGCGGACGAAACGGCTGCAGCGCTTCGAATAGGACAGCCACCGCGGGCAGGATGACAAGCACGCCGACCATACGCGTCAGTGCCGCCAAAAATCCCCAGACCGCATACGGCAGCCACCGGCGCTGTATGGCGCAGCAGCACGCCGCGGATGAAGTTAGAAGAAAAAGCCCCTCCGTCATGACCGTGCCGAAAAAGAAGGAAAATGGATAGAGCGAGAGCAGCCTAACAGCATCTGCCGCCACCCGTCCGCCGAAGCGCGCGGCGGCCAGTCGGTATACCCAACAGCACCCCCACGCATAGCAGAGCGTTGAAACAAGCATGCCCGCAGCCGCCGTATCCGGCACGAGAAGCCGAACCAACCGCACCACCCAGACATAAGCCGGAAAAAAGACGAGGAACAGGTGCTGTCCGTCCTCCATATATCCCGCGTAGCCCTGCTCGACAAGCTGGATGTAGTGCCCGGCATCCCATCGGTTCATCGCGCGCATACACGCCGGAAAGTCCATCTCCGTCTCAGACTGGAGCAGCACGCAGACCACCATCGCCGCAAACAAAGCCAGCCGAATCCCCAGCGCCCCCAGAAAGATCCGGCGCAGTACCGTGCCATCGGGCGCTGCGCCGTCTGCCCCGCCCTGTGGCGCGGCAAAAAGCCGCCTGAATTTGCAATCCGGGACGCCGAAGGACGCCAGACAGCGCAAACCCACCAGAAGCGCCAGCAGACCGGCTGCTGCCGCTGAAACCACCTTGACCACCATACCCGTTCCCCCATGATGCCGCAGGCGGCCCCAAATACGTGAACGATAAAGCAGACTTTTTCGTTCAGCCGTGCTATAATACAAAAAGCAAGCGGCTGCGCACAAAAAGCCGCGTAAAACTTCCGCCGCACGCGCGCCGCGCGCCGAACGAAAATTTCTAGTTTTTCCCTCAATCGGGACATAAATCCTTCATCAAAGCAAACAAAGGGATGACAGACGTCTGCCTGCCATCCCTTTGTTTTCCGGGCCGAACGGCCGCGGGAATTTTATAGGTTATCGGATCAATACATGCCGCCCATGTCCGGCGCCGCCGGGGCTGCCGGGGCCGGCTCCTTGATGTCCGCCACGAGGGACTCGGTGGTCAGGACAACGGAAGCCACGGAGGAAGCGTTCTGCAGTGCGGAGCGCGTGACCTTCGTCGGGTCAACGATGCCTTCCTCGATCATATCGCCGTAAACATCGGTGAGCGCGTTGTAGCCGTAGCCAACGGTTGCCTTCGCCTTGAGGTGCTCGATGATGACGGAGCCCTCGACGCCAGCGTTCGCCGCGATCTGGCGCACCGGCTCCTCGAGCGCCTTGAGAACGATCGCCGCACCGGTCTTTTCGTCGCCCTCAACGGAATCGACATACGCCTTAACCGCCGGGATCGCGTCGATGAGCGCGGTGCCGCCGCCGGCGACGATGCCCTCCTCAACGGCTGCCTTTGTTGCCGCGAGCGCGTCCTCAATGCGGAGCTTCTGCTCCTTCATCTCGACCTCGGTCGCCGCGCCGACCTTGATGACCGCGACGCCGCCGGCGAGCTTCGCGAGGCGCTCCTGCAGCTTCTCGCGGTCGAAATCGGAGGTGGTCGTCTCGATCTGGCTTCTGATCTGGCTCACGCGGCTCTTGATGGCCTCGCTGTCGCCGGCGCCGTCTACAATGATCGTGTTCTCCTTGTCGATCTTGACCTGGCGCGCACGGCCGAGCTGGTCGACCGTCGTATCCTTCAGCTCGAGGCCGAGCTCGCCGGAGATGACCTGACCGCCCGTGAGCGTCGCGATATCGACGAGCATTTCCTTTCTTCTATCGCCGAAGCCCGGCGCCTTGACGCCGACGCAGGTGAACGTGCCGCGCAGCTTGTTGAGGATCAGCGTGGTGAGCGCCTCGCCCTCGATGTCCTCGGCGATGATGACGAGCTTCTTGCCGCTCTGCACGATCTGCTCGAGCAGCGGGAGGATTTCCTGAATGTTCGAAATCTTCTTATCGGTAATCAGGATGTACGCATCGTCGATGACGGCAACCATCTTGTCGGTATCGGTGACCATGTACGGCGTGATGTAGCCGCGGTCGAACATCATGCCTTCGACGACCTCGCTGTACGTCTCAGCGGTCTTGGACTCCTCGACGGTGATGACGCCGTCGGACGTGACCTTCTCCATCGCGTCGGCAATCAGCTCGCCGATCTGCTCGCTGCCGGAGGAAACGGCCGCAACGCGGGCGATGTCCTTCGTGCCGGAAACCTTCTTCGAGTTCTGCATGACAGCCTCAACCGCCGTGTCGGTCGCCTTCTGCATGCCCTTTCTGAGCACCATCGGGTTTGCGCCTGCGGTGACGTTCTTCATGCCCTCGCGGATCAGCGCCTGCGCGAGCAGCGTCGCCGTCGTGGTGCCGTCGCCCGCGACGTCGTTCGTCTTTGTGGCGACTTCCTTGACGAGCTGCGCGCCCATGTTCTCATACGGGTCCTCGAGCTCGACTTCCTTCGCGATCGTCACGCCGTCGTTCGTGATGAGCGGCGCGCCGAACTTCTTGTCGAGCACGACGTTTCTGCCCTTCGGGCCGAGGGTGATCTTAACCGTGTCAGCGAGCTGGTTGATGCCGCTGAGCAGCGCCTTTCTGGCGTCTTCTCCGTAAATAATCTGCTTTGCCATGATGTGAAATTCCTCTCTTTCTGCTTCGAGGCGTGTGTTCTATGCTTCATCCATACAGAGCGCCGGCCGCCTCTCTCCGGCTTTTGAAAGCCGCGCGGCAAAACGCGCCGCGCGCAAAACGGTATTTCTCTTACTCGACGATCGCGAGCACGTCGGACTGGCGGACGATGGTGTATTCCTCGCCGTCGATCTTCACTTCCGTGCCGGTGTACTTACCGGTGATGACGCGGTCGCCTGCCTTAAGCTGCATGACAACCTCCTTGCCGTCTACCATGCCGCCCGGGCCCACGGCAATTACGCGCGAGACCTGCGGCTTCTCCTGCGAAGCGCTGGTGAGCACGATGCCGCTCTTTGTGGTTTCCTCGGCCTTTTCGGCCTGAATGAGCACTCTGTCTGTCAAAGGTTTAATGGTCATGGTTCCTACCTTTCGGCGCCGAATCCTGCGCCGTATCCTTTCTCCCCGCATTTTAAAATCTGTTTCCGCGCCCGCGGAGCTTTGCGCGAAACCCGCCGCCGGCCGGCGGCGGTAAAGCGTTGCATGGTTAAAAGCCGCCGCATCCTGTCGGACCGCTTGGCTTTAGCACTCTTTATCCCCGAGTGCTAAACTTATTCTAATCACTAGGTCAAGAAAAGTCAATAGGTATTTCCAGAAATTTTCACTTTTAACATTTTAGTAATATTTAGGCCTTTTCAAACCGCGGCCCGCCGCTGCACTGAGCCGGAAACGGCCTTTTGACCCGGCTGTTTTTCAGCTTCCCCGGCCGCATTGCCGCTTGACGCACGGCGCTTCTCCTATTATAATGAAGATACCGGCCCGCCAAAGCCAATCCTGCGGCGCGCCGCCGCTACAATTCTTTCGTTCTGCACACAAGGCCCCCGCCGCGTGGAAGCCGAAATCATACGGAACAATCGGACGGACCGTGCCCGTCTGCCTGTGCTTCCCGTATTTTCGGCGGGAAGCATTTTTTGTTGCCCGCGGCATGAACTCTATTTTTAGAAAGGACGGTTGCATATGCAGACGCGCGTTGCGGTTATGAGCATCATTCTGGAGGACAGCGCCTGCGCCGAGGCGGTCAACGCCGTGCTGCACCAGTACGGCCGGTACGTCATCGGGCGCATGGGCATCCCCTATCGGCAGAGGGGCATCCACATCATCAGCGTCGCGGTCGACGCCCCGCAGGACGCCATCAGCGCGATGGCGGGCAAGCTCGGGCGCATCGCCGGCGTCAACATCAAAACGGCCTATTCCAACATCACAGGCCAAGCCGAGGAGGAAACGCCCGCAAAGTAAGGGCGATCCGATAAAAAAACTAACGGGAAAGCCGCGGCTGCCCCGAAAGAAAGGAACCACCGTTATGTACGATCCGAAATCCATGAAAGCCGAGGAGTTTATCTCCCACGAAGAAATTGAGGCGACCCTGCGGTACGCCGACGAAAACTGCAGCAACCGGCCGTTGATCCGCGAAATTCTCGACAAGGCCAAGGAATGCAAGGGCCTTTCCCACCGGGAGGCCTCGGTTCTGCTCGCCTGCGAGATCCCCGAGGTCATCGAGGAAATTTACGCGCTGGCCGGCGAGATCAAAAAGAAGTTCTACGGCAACCGCATCGTGATGTTTGCGCCGCTCTACCTCTCGAACTACTGCGTGAACGGCTGCGTCTACTGTCCCTACCACCATCAGAACGGGCACATCCCGCGCCGCAAGCTGACGCAGGCGGAGGTCGCGCAGGAGGTCGTCGCCCTGCAGGATATGGGCCACAAGCGCCTCGCGATCGAGGCCGGCGAGGACCCGGTGAACAACCCGATCGAATACATTCTCGAGTGCATCCAGACGATCTACGGCATCCAGCACAAAAACGGCGCGATCCGCCGCGTCAACGTCAACATCGCGGCGACGACCGTGGAAAATTACAGAAAGCTCAAGGAGGCCGGCATCGGCACCTACATCCTGTTTCAGGAGACGTACCACAAGGAGAGCTACGAAAAGCTGCACCCGACGGGCCCGAAGCACAACTACTGCTACCACACCGAGGCGATGGACCGCGCGATGGAGGGCGGCATCGACGACGTGGGCCTCGGCGTACTGTACGGCCTCGAGCTGTACCGCTATGAATTTGCCGGCCAGCTCATGCACGCCGAGCATCTGGAGGCCGTGCACGGCGTCGGCCCGCACACGATCAGCGTGCCGCGCCTCAAGAAGGCCGACGACATCGACCCGACAAAGTTCGACAACGGCATCAGCGATGAGACCTTCGCGAAGATCTGCGCGCTGATCCGCATCGCCGTGCCGTACACCGGCATGATCATCTCGACGCGCGAGAGCCAGAAGGTGCGCGAGCAGGTCATCAACCTCGGCGTTTCGCAGATCAGCGGCGCGTCGCGGACGAGCGTCGGCGGCTACACCGAGGCCGACCGCCCAACCGACACCGAGCAGTTCGACGTCTCCGACCAGCGCTCGCTCGACGAGGTCGTGCGCTGGCTGATGGAAAACGGGCATATCCCGTCGTTCTGCACGGCGTGCTACCGCGAGGGCCGCACCGGCGACCGCTTCATGAGCCTGTGCAAAAGCGGGCAGATTCAGAACTGCTGCCACCCGAACGCCCTGATCACGCTGAAGGAATTCCTCGAGGATTACGCGAGCGCGGAGACGAAGCGCATCGGCGAGGCGATGATCGCGCGCGAGCTCTCGAACATCCCGAACGAAAAGACGCGGGGCATCACCGCCGATTACATCGGCAAGATCGCCGGCGGCGAGCGCGACTTCCGGTTCTGAGCGCCCGGCATCTCCCCGCATTTTATACAGAAAGGCTGGCAAGAAACATGGCAGGACTGAATGAAACCGCCTCGGGCGGGCGCGTGCACATCGCGTTTTTCGGCAGGCGCAACGCCGGAAAATCGAGCGTTGTCAACGCCGTGACCGGGCAGCCGCTCTCGATCGTCTCCGACGTAAAGGGCACGACGACCGACCCGGTGCAGAAATCGATGGAGCTGCTGCCGCTCGGCCCGGTCGTCATCATCGACACGCCCGGCATCGACGACGAGGGC
>URQJ01000056.1 GCA_900549945.1 uncultured Oscillospiraceae bacterium | reverse complement strand
GTTCATGCAGGACTGCGTCTGCCGCATCGGCGATGATGCGTATGCGGTGGCCGAGCAGGAGGGCGGGACGCTGTGTCTGCACGCGGTCTATGCGCCGGCGCCGCCCGATCTGGACGCGGTCGTCCGCGCGTTCGGCGCAGGCGTGCGGCAGGTGCGGCTCGGTTTTACGCCGCAGAGCAGCGCAGGATGGACGCCGCACGCGCGCCGTGAAGCGGATACGACGCTGTTTGTCCGCGGCGCCGGCTTCGATGATTTTGAACGCAGGGGACTGATGTTTCCGGTGCTGGCGCACGCCTGAGGCGGATTGAGGCCGGTGCGGGGCCGTGAAACAGATGGGAGGAAAGACCGGATGAAAAAGGGAATTTTTCTCGGTGACAAAAAACAGATCGATTCCGTTTATCCCGAGGCGCTGCGCGCGGCGCTCGGTGAGAGCTGCGCGCTGGAAAGCGCGGTGTTCACGAAAGAGGCGGTTCTGCGCGACCCGGCGCGCTTTGCAGATACGGACTATATTTTTTCAACATGGGGTATGCCGGCCTTTGCGGAGCAGGAGATCGCCGCCTGCTTCCCGCGGCTCCGCGCCGTGTTCTACGCGGCGGGCACGGTGCAGGCGTCCGCTCGACCGTTTCTTTCGCGCGGCGTGCAGGTGTTCAGCGCATGGGCGGCGAACGCCGTGCCGGTCGCCGAATATACTGCGGCGCAGATCACGCTTGCGAACAAGGGATTTTACCAGAACCAGCGCTTATATCACCGCGGAGAGCCTGCACGCGCCGCGGCGCATTTTCGCGGGCATGCGGGGAACTGCCGCGTAAAAACCGGCCTGATCGGCGCGGGGATGATCGGCTCGATGGTGGCCGAGCGGCTTCGTGCGCTCGAGACGGAGGTGCTGGTGTTTGATCCGTTTTTGCCTGCGGCGCGCGCCGCCGCGCTGCATGTGCGTGCCGTTTCGCTTGAAACGCTCTTCACGGAATGCACGGTTGTCTCCAACCATCTCGCAAACAATGCGCAGACGCAGGGCATGCTCCGCTACGCGCTGTTTTCAAGGCTGCCGCCGTATGCGACGTTTCTCAATACGGGGCGCGGCGCGCAGGTTGTGGAGCCGGATCTCGCGCGCTTTCTCGCCGAGCGGCCGGACTGCACCGCCGTGCTGGATGTGACCGCCGAGGAGCCGCTGCCGCCGTCCCACCCGTTTTACACGCTCGAAAACTGCTTCCTGACAACGCATATCGCGGGCAGCGCCGGGCAGGAGGTTTGGCGCATGGCGGAATACATGCTCGAGGAGCTGCGCCGGCTGGAGGCGGGAGATCAGACGCGCTATGGCGTCACGCCCGCGATGCTGGAGACGATGGCATGAAGGGGTTCGCGCGCACCGATCTGGATTTTTCGCTCTGCGGGCTGAACTGCGGCCTGTGTCCGATGCGGCTGGACGGCTACTGCCCCGGCTGCGGCGGCGGGGCGGGGAACCAGTCCTGCAAAATCGCCCGGTGTGCGATGGAGCGCGGCAGCCCGGCATACTGCTTTCAGTGCGCGGACTTCCCCTGCGGTCTGCTGGGGCTGGATGAGCCGTACGATATGGTGGTCACGCGCCGGAACCAGCGCGCCGATTTGAAGCGCGCGGCCGAAATCGGCCCTGCCGCCTATGCGCAGGAGCAGTGGGAAAAGGCGGCGCTTCTGCGCGAGCTGCTGGAAAACTACAACGACGGACGGCGCAAAACGCTCTTTTGCACCGCGGTGAATCTCCTGCCGCTCGACGACCTGCGCCGCCTGCTCGCAGATCTGCCGGCAGAGGCCGTCGAGCGGAAAGACCGCGCTGCGGCGGCCGCCGCGCGTCTGACCGCCATGGGCAGCGCGCGCGGCATCGAGTTAAAGCTCCGCCGCAAGCCGAAAAAATGCTGAAAGAATTGAAAGGGGAGACCTCCGTTGTACAAAGCCATTTTATTTGACATCGAAAACACGCTGCTGTATCCGGAAGTATCGCTGAATGAACAGCTCGCGGCGCTCGAGCTCGGCGGCGCGCCGCTTTTCACCGCGGCCTCTGCCCGCGAAGCGGTGCGGCAGGCGGAGCTTTGGACGGCGGAGCAAATCCTCCGCGAGCAGGAGACAAACACGCGCATGGAGGACGACGCATTTTTTGAAAACGTCCTGTACGCTTACGTGCGGAATGCGTCTAAGCAGAATGAAAAGGCGGCCGGTGTGATCCGGCATGCGATTTTGGCAGCGCGCGGCATGCAGAATGACATGCCCAAGGCGCTGCATAAGCCGGACGGCCTGCCAGCGCTGCTCGAAGCGCTTTCGGCCCGGTATACACTCGGCATCGTCAGCAACCACCGCGGGCGCATCCGCCGTGTGCTCGATGCAGAGGGGCTCACGCCGTACTTCAAGGCTGTCATGATCTCGGAATCTGCCGGCGTCGAGAAGCCGGACCCGCGCATTCTGACAATGACGTGCGAGGCGCTCGGCGTCGAACCCGTGGAAAGCCTCTACGTCGGCGATCATCCGTTTGATGTCCTCTGCGCAGCGCGCGCCGGCATGGACTGCGCGTGGGTCGATAACGGCGTATTCAGGCCGGAGGATCTTCCCGAAAAGCCGCGCTGGACGCTGCGCGCGGTCACGGCGCTTACTCCGGTTTTGTGTACACAAAATGCAGGAAAAGATTCTTGAAATTTCATTTTCTGTGCCGAAAATGGATTTTTCTCTTGAAATTTGCAGGAATCTGCGTATAATAGATTTTGAAAGGTCTGTGTACGGCATTTTGCCGCACATAAATTTTAAAGTAAGGGAGCATAAAAAATGATTCGGATCGGCATTGCAGGATACGGAAACCTTGGCCGCGGCGTGGAAAGCGCGCTCGCAGGCTCGAAGGATATGGAGCTTGTCGGCGTTTTCACGCGCCGCGCGCCGGAGACACTCAAGACAAAGACCGGCGCGCCGGTTTACGCAATGGCGGACGCCCCGTCCATGGCGGATCAGATCGACGTCATGATCCTCTGCGGCGGCAGCGCAAACGACCTGCCGAAGCAGACGGCGGAGCTCGCGCAGTATTTCAATGTGATCGACAGCTTTGACACGCACGCGAAGATTCCGGAGCATTTTGCGGACGTTGACGCGGCGTGCAGAAAGAGCGGCAAGCTCGGCATGATCTCGGTCGGCTGGGACCCGGGCCTGTTCTCGCTGAACCGCCTCTACGGGCAGGCGATCCTGCCGAACGGCAGCGACTACACGTTTTGGGGCAAGGGCGTGAGTCAGGGGCATTCCGATGCGATCCGCCGCATTCCCGGCGTGCTGGACGCGCGCCAGTACACGATCCCGGTCGAGAGCGCGCTCGAGCGCGTCCGCGCCGGCGGGAACCCGCAGCTCTCGACGCGTGAGAAGCACACGCGCGAGTGCTTCGTCGTCGCCGAGGCGGGGGCGGATCTGGCCGCCATCGAAAAGGCGATCGTCACGATGCCGAATTACTTCGCCGACTACGATACCACGGTGCATTTCATCAGCCAAGAGGAGCTCGACCGCGACCACGCGGGTATCCCACACGGCGGCATGGTGTTCCGCACCGGTACGACAGGGTTGAACTGCGAGAACAAGCATATCATCGAGTACAAGCTGACGCTCGATTCGAACCCCGAGTTTACCTCCAGCGTGCTCGTCGCCTATGCGCGCGCGGTTTACCGCTTGCACAGCGAGGGGCAGACCGGCTGCAAGACCGTGTTTGATATTCCGCCGGCCTACATCCACCCCGAAAGCGGCGAAGCGCTCCGCGCAAAGCTGCTGTAAAATTAAAACAGAAGTACCGGCAGAAAAATTCCGGTGCTTCTGTTTTTTATCTATTTGTAAAATTCTCTTTCAAAAGCTCTCACGGCCTCGGGATTCAGCAGCCATTCTTTAGCCATTCTTTTTCGCCTGTTCTATCATCACCCGCACAAGCGCTTTCAATGCCCTGACGCTGATATTCGGACAATACGCTTAAAGGGCCGAAGTTCAGGACGGGAAGCGGCTGATTCTCCTTTTTGACCAACCGCGTTACTGTAAATAATGTGCCCGATAACCGTCCTGTCCTCCAACTCCGCGGTGAAGCTGAGTGACCCAATCCATCGGCGCTGCCTCAGTTCATGAACCATCCAGTGCTCATGCGGCATTTCATGGAACGGCAAAAAATGAAATATACCTGTTCCAGATGCGGCGGCATTATTTCTATTCACGATAAAGAATGCAGTGCGTGTCCAGAAAAAACGCAGTGGCCGAATAGAGATTGGCCGCTTTGTCCGGAAGTATTACAGCCATCCATACATGGATTTTTAATTGTCTTTTATGGAGTGCTGTCCGCCGCTTATTCGTACGTCTTTGCGACGTCGAGGTGCAGCTCGTCGATTTTTTCGCGCAGCTTGAGGAAATCTTCGAATGCCGCGGGCTTCTGGTTCGGGTTGCGCAAAAGCGCGGCGGGGTGCAGCGTCGCCATCATCAGCGTGCCGTTTTTCTCAAAAAACTGGCCGTGCTCCCGCGTGATCTTCATATCGGATTTGATGATGCGCATGGCGGCGATGCGGCCGAGGCAGACGATGATTTTCGGGCGGATTAAGGCCACCTGATTACGCAGCCAAGTGATGCAGGCCTCCTGCTCTTCCGGCAGCGGGTCGCGGTTTTTCGGCGGGCGGCACTTGACGATGTTCGCGATATAGACGTTCGTTTTGCGGTCCAGATCGACGGCGGCGAGCATTTTGTCGAGCAGCTGTCCGCCGCGGCCGACGAACGGCTCGCCCTGCAGATCCTCGTTCTCACCGGGACCCTCGCCGATAAACATGACCTTGGAACGCGGGTTGCCGACGCCGACAACCACGTTTGTGCGCGTTTCGCACAGGCCGCATTTGCGGCAGCTGAGACAGTTTTCCCTGAGTTCCTCGAAATTGTCAAACATCCTGTGGCCTCCATACATAAAACACGTATTTTACCGCTATT
The DNA here is from genome assembly GCA_900549945.1 of uncultured Oscillospiraceae bacterium. Lineage (GTDB taxonomy): Bacteria > Bacillota > Clostridia > Oscillospirales > Acutalibacteraceae > Hominenteromicrobium. The sequence continues at coordinate 5,734 of URQJ01000056.1, read as the reverse complement.
ATAGCACAAACCGGCAAAAAAACATAGCCTTTTATATTGTAATTTTGTCCGCCGCGTAGTAGAATAGAATTGAAAACTAGGAAAGGCTAGGTATATCAAAATGAAAATTATGGTCGAAACCTCCGCGCGCCACCTCCATGTGTCGGACGCGGATCTCAAAACCCTCTTCGGCGAAAACGCCGTGCTTTCCAACAAAAAGGATCTCTCCCAGCCCGGCCAGTTCGCGACGAACGAAAAGGTCGAGGTCGTCGGCCCGAAGGGCTCGCTCGTGATGTCTATCCTCGGCCCGACGCGTCCGGAGACGCAGGTTGAGGTCGCGCTGACCGACGCACGCAAGCTCGGCATCGCGGTGCCGATCCGTGAGTCCGGCGATCTCGAGGGTACGCCCGGATGTACACTGAAGGGGCCGGCCGGCGAGGTCGTCATCGAGAAGGGCGTCATTGCGGCGAAGCGCCACATCCACTTCAACGTCGAGGAAGCGGCCGAGGCCGGCGTTGTCGACAAGCAGATCGTCTCTGTGAAGGTCGGCAAGGAAGGCGAGCGCAGCGTGATCTTCGGCGACGTCGTCGTGCGCGTCAGCCCGAAGTATGCGGCGGCCATGCACATCGACACCGACGAGTCGAACGCAGCGGCGCTCAGCGGCACCGTAGACGGCGAGATCATCAAATAAGTTTTGAACATAGCAAAGACGTGCAGTGAAACAAGCTGCACGTCTTTTGTTATTGTGGGGGCTTCGCCGCAGATACCGTGTGCCGACCTGTCCGGTTGACATAGGAAAACAGAAAGTGCGGGCAATCAGATCCCTTTGTAGGCGCGGTAGCGGGCGAGCACATCGCGGTCGTTTTCGTAGGTGATCCATGCCGCGGCGTCGCCCGGCGCGGTCCAGCGCGCGTCGGTGACTTCGCCAGCCTGCACCTCGACGTCTCCGCCTGTGCATTCCGCCGCAAAGTAGACGACGTCTTTCATTACGCCGGGCTTCGGCGAATACGTGACGACCGCGCGGAAGCCTGTGTCAAGCGTGACGGCAAGGCCGGTTTCCTCGCGGATCTCGCGCAGCGCGGTTTCCGTCTCGGTCTCATTCTCCTCCACGTGACCTTTCGGAAAGGCCCAATGTCCGCCGTTTTCGTGGCGGATCAGGAGAATCTCACAGCCCGTGCCCGTCTGCCGCGCGATGACCGCGCCGCAGGATGTTTCTTTTTTCAATGGAAAGCCTCCTTTTGAACCTCGTGCAGAAAAGGGGCTGCCGAACCGGCCGCCCCTCCATGCTTATCGTACGGAAAATTTATAGATCGTTTTGGATTCGAATGCTTCGCCGGGCTGCACATAGCGGAACGGGAAGTTTTCGTGGTGGACGGAATCCGGATAGAACTGCGTTTCCAGACAGAAAGCGCCGTGCGGGATCATCGGGCTGCCGTCCTTATTTTTCGCGCCGTTCACGCGGTTTGCGGTGAAGAGCTGCACGCCGGGCATGTCGGAATACACGGTCATCACGCGGCCGGTCTCCGGCTCATACGCTTCGGCAATCTCCCGCAGCCCCGTGCCGTCCGCACAGAAATTGTGGTCGAAGCCGCCGCAGAGCTGGATCAAGTGGTCATCTGCGCTGATGTCCTGCCCAATCGTTTTGGGCGCGGTAAAATCGAGCGGCGTGCCCGCGACGGGCAGCAGCGTGCCGGTCGGGATCAGGTCGTCGGTCACGGCCGTGACGTGCGCGGCGTTGATTTTCAGCACGGTCGAGAGCACGTCCTTCGAGTTGTCGGCCTTCAGGTTGAAGAAGCTGTGGTTCGTCGGGTTGAAGACCGTCTTTTTATCGGACGTACCGCGGTAGGCAATTTCCACCGCGTTGTCTGCCGTCAGCGTGTACTGCACCGAAACGTGCAGCGTGCCGGGGTAGTTCTCGTCGCCGTCCGGGCTAACGTGCTTGAAGGTGATCGAGGGCGCGTCGCCGTCCTGCGTATCGGTCACCTCGAAAAGCACCTGATGGTAGCCGCCGCGGCCGCCGTGCAGCGTGTTTTCGCCGTCGTTCTTGTCGAGTGCGTAGGTGGCGCCGTCGATCGTCAGCGAAGCGCCGCCGATGCGGTTCGCATAGCGGCCGACAAAGGTGCCCTGAAAGTTCGGGCCGAGGTATTCCTCAAGCGTCGCATGGCCGAGTATGACGTCGCCGAAGCGGCCGTTCCGGTCCGGCGTGAGCAGGCGCAGGATGCGGCAGCCGTAGGGCGTGACGGTCAAGGCTGTGCCCGCCGCATTTTTCAGCGTGTAGGCGGAGACCTCCGTGCCGTTCGGCAGCGTTCCGAATACGGAGCAGGTGAGGGACATTTCGGATTATTCCTCCTCCTGCTTGCCGAGCAGCGCCGCGCCGATGATGCCCGCGTCGTTGCCGAGCTGTGCGCGGACGAGCTTCGTCTTTTTCGTGGAGTTCATCGCGTACTGCTGCGCGTCCACATACTCGCGGACCGGCGCGAGGAGCGTCTCGCCCTCGTTGCAGATGCCGCCGCCGATGCAGAGGATGTCCGGCTGGAAGATGTTGATCATGTCGGTGAGGCCGACGGAGAGGTACTTGATGTACTCGTCCACGATCGCCTTGCCGACCGGGTCGCCTGCGCGCATCGCGTCAAAAGCGGTTCTGCCGTTGACCTTGCTGATGTCGCCGCCGACGAGCGTCCACACCGGGGAATCCTTCGGGGCGTTCTGCATGTGGTTCTTCGTCGTGTTGATCAGGCCGGTCGCGGAGCCGTAGGTCTCCCAGCAGCCGTGTCTGCCGCAGGAGCAGGGGCGGCCGTCCACAACGATGACCGTGTGGCCGATCTCGCCGCCGGCGAAGTTGCTGCCGGAATAGATCTTGTGGTTGATGATGATGCCGCCGCCGAGGCCGGTGCCCAGCGTGACGGCGATCGCGTTGTCGGCGCCTGCGAGCGCGCCGGCCTGATACTCGCCGTAAGCCGCCGCGTTGGCGTCGTTCTCAAGAATGACGAGCTTGCCGTTTGTGCGCTCGGCCATCATCTCGCGGAGCTTGAAATTTTTGAAATACAGGTTATTTGCAAACTCAAGGATACCGGTCGCACGGTTGACGGTGCCGGGGCAGCCGATGCCGATCCACGGCACGTCGTCGAACGTGAGGTTGGCCTTGCCGAGCGCCTCGCTGCAGACCTCGACGATCTTGTCGCAGAACACCTCCTCCGAACAGGGGACAGGCGTCTTCTGGGACGCCTTTGCGATAATCGCGTTGTTTTCATCGACGACGCCGACGGCGATGTTGGTGCCGCCTACGTCTACGCCAAGATAATACATAATACGAACTCCTTTGATTTGATATTGCCCGGGATGCCGCGAAGCGCTTCCGGTTATTTATTACCAGTATACAATAGATCGGGGGGATTTGTAAATGCAAATCCGCAAAAAAATTGCATGTTTTTCTGTCGGTTTGACTTGATTTTGCAGGATGGATATGCTATCATAATTCAGTTAACCGCGCCGCTATGGTGGAATAGGCAGACACAAGGGACTTAAAATCCCTCGATGGAAACATCGTACCGGTTCGACCCCGGTTAGCGGCACCACGTCGGAATGGACTACGCTCCATTCAAAATCCCCAGCCAAATGGTTGGGGATTTCTCATACTGCTTCGTCATTTTTCCTTTCCGCAAAAAGTCATGCTTGCGGCGGTTTATGCCCTTGTAAACCCGGGCGTGACGCCTCCGCTGCGCTGCCAACTTTTTGCGGCTTAGTACTATGGTCCCGTACTGGCATCTTTTTTGTAGCGTAAACCCAAGTTACCGGTGCGCTCACGCCGCTGCGGCTCCTTTTCCGCGAACTTTTTTACTGCGGAGGCATCACGCGGGGCGGCGCCGGCAAAAGGCTGCGCGGGGCATTTCACAAAAATAAAAGCGGGCGTTGCTCTTTTTCATGGAGTTGCGCCCGCCTCTTGTTTTTTGCGCCGGTCTGCGCTAAGATGAAACCGTAGGCACGGCGCAGGAACTTTCCGGCAGCCGGGAGAGTCCCGCCGGGCCCGAAAAACAAGGAGTGGTGATTGAAATGGCAAAGAGGATCGGATTTATCGATTATTATCTCGACGAGTGGCATGCGAACAACTACCCGGCGTGGATCGAAAAGGCGTCGGCGGGCGCGTATACGGTCGCATACGCATACGGGGAGATCGATTCGCCGCTCGGCGGGCGGACGACGGAAAAATGGTGCGCCGACATGGGTGTCGAGCGCTGCGGAAGCATTGACGAGCTGATCGAGAAGAGCGACTGCATCATCGTGCTTTCACCCGATAACCCCGAGCAGCACTGGGCGCTCTGCCAGAAGCCGCTGCGCTGCGGCAAGCGCGTCTATGTGGACAAGACCTTTGCGCCGACCGCGCAGATCGCGCGCGACCTGTTCGCACTCGCTGCGGAAAACGGCACGCCGATGTATTCCTCATCGGCGCTGCGCTTTTCGAAGGAGCTCGCCGAGCTGCCGGACAAGGACGTGCGCTTCGTGCTGCTGAGTGGCCCGGGAAAGCCGGAAAACTACCTGATCCACCAGATCGAGCCGATGGTCGCGCTGCTGCGTGCCCGCGCCGTGCGCGTGCTTTATGCGGGCGTAGAGGGGGCGGCGAGCTACACCGTCGAGTTTGAGGGCGGCAAGCTCGGCGTGGCGAACCTGCTTGTCGAGGGCCCGTTCCAAACGACGGTGAAATTCGCCGACGGCACGGTCGCACCGATCGCGGATTCGACCGAGACCTTCGACCGCCTGATCGCCGGCATGGTGCGGTTCTTCGAAACCGGCGCGGTGCAGGTGGATGCGCGGGAGACGATCGCGATTGCGGAGATCCTCGAGGCGGCGCACAAGGCGGAGGAAGCGCCGGGCACGTGGATCGCCGTGCAGTGACCGGCTTTTCAGCACATTTTTCAGAAAAATTCCGAAAGTGTTTTCTTTTTGCGGATTATGTGGTATACTAATCGGCAGAAAAACAATTCCCGAGAGAAAGGAGGCCTTTGCAGTGAAGTACGTCTGTGATGTTTGTGGCTGGATCTATGACGAAGAGGACGGCTATCCCGAAGGGGGCATTGAGCCCGGCACCAAGTGGGATGATCTCCCGGATGATTTTGTCTGCCCGCTCTGCGGTGTCGGCAAGGATTCCTTCAGCGCGGAATAATGTTGAAGGGGCGGAGGAAGCCGAGTGCTTTCCCCGCCCTTTTTCTGCCTGCCCGGCAGATTTTCAGAAAACGGATGGAAAAGGATTTTATGCGGGATTTGAATGAAATTTATGCGGCGCTGCCCGAAAGGCTTCTGCCGTGGTATCGAGAAAACGCGCGGAATCTGCCTTGGCGGGAAAGCCGGGAGCCGTACCGCGTCTGGGTTTCGGAGATCATGCTCCAGCAGACGCGCGTCGAGGCGGTCATCGGCTATTACAACCGCTTCATGGAGGCGTTCCCGGATGTTTGGGCGCTGGCCGCCGCCGAGGTGAGCCGCGTCATGAAGCTGTGGGAGGGCCTCGGCTACTATTCCCGCGCACGCAATCTGCAAAAAACGGCAAAGCTGGTGGCGGAGACGCTGGGGGGCCGCTTCCCGGATACGGCGGAGGAGCTGCAGAAGCTGCCGGGTATCGGCGCGTACACGGCGGGCGCCGTCGCGTCAATCTGCTTTGAGCGGCCGAGCGCCGCGGTGGACGGCAATGTGCTGCGCATCATCGCGCGCATCACGGCGGATGACCGCCCTGTCGACCTGCCGGCCGTGAAGCGGGAGGTCGCCG
>URQJ01000055.1 GCA_900549945.1 uncultured Oscillospiraceae bacterium | reverse complement strand
TACGAGATCTATGCCGTGACTGGAGTTCAGACGTGTGCTCTTCCGATCTCTCCATGCCGATCGCCTCCGCGGGCGTGAGCGTCATGGCGCGCACGGCCTTCTCGAGCGGAATCCCCCACGAAACGAGGTTTTTCAGCTCGTCGTGCAGATTCGTGACCGAGCCTGCGATCGTGCCGTCCTCGAGCGTTGCCTTGCCGTCCTTGACGGTGACGAGGTTGACGCCGAGCATGCCCTGCCCGCCGTCCTCCATGCCGGAGAGGCGCATCGCATCGCTGACGACGCAGACGCGGCGGGGCATCAGCTTAAAGACCGTGCGCACGACGGCCGGGTGAATGTGGATGCCGTCGCAGATCAGCTCGCCGCGCACGGTATCGGTGTCGAACACGGCGCCCACAACGCCCGGCGCGCGGTGCGTCATGCCGGACATCGCGTTGAAAAGGTGGGTCGCGTGCGTCGCGCCCGCCTGAAACGCCGCCTTCGCGCCCTCGTAGCCCGTCGCGGTGTGCGCGACCGAGACCGTGCAGAGCTTCGAGGCCTTCTCGATGAAGCCGCCCTTTACGTCGCATTCGGGCGCGATGTCCACGAGCTTGATGATGCCGCCGCAGCCATCGTAAAGCGCCTTGAACACGTCGTAATCCGGCGCCTGAATGAATTCGTCGCCCTGCGCGCCCTTCTTGGCCGGAGAGATAAACGGCCCCTCCAGATTGACGCCGACGATCCGCGCGCCGTCCTTGTCCGCCATGCAGCTTCTGACCGTTTCAAGCGATTTCGCGATCTCCTCGTTCGAGACGGTCATCGTCGTCGGGCAGAACGAGGTGACGCCCTTCGTCAAAAGGAATTTCGCCATTTCGCGCAGCCCCTGCGCATCGGCGTCGCAGGTATCGGCGCCGGCGCCGCCGTGCACGTGGATATCGACAAATCCAGGCACGATCGTGTAGCCCGCGCAGTCGACGACGAGGTCGTGCTCCGTGTAGGAGAGCGTATCCGCAAGGCGGACGATCCGCTCGTCATCGATCTCGATGTCGGCCTTTCGGAGGCGGAAGTCGCCGTCCAGAATCTGTGCGTTGATAAAAATCATCTGAATCACCAATCCTTGTTTTTCGAAATCCGGTTCGGCACCGGCGGCCGTTTTTTTATCTTCCGGGCGGCGGGCCGCCCGCTCAGAGCATATCGAGGAGCACGAGCAGCGTCACGCCCGGCACGCCGAGCGCGGCGGAAACGAGAACGCTCAGCCGGCTGACCGGCACCGCGATACCGGTGTACGGCGCGAGCAGGTACAGCGCCGCGAGCGCGCCGACGCCGAGCAGCGCCGAGCCAAGCAGCGTTTTTATAAACCGCATACGGATCTCTCCTTTGCCTTTTTTAGAAAGCCGGAAGCCCGGGAATCTCTCTAAAGCTATATGCGGGCAAAGGGGAATTTATCGCATCAGGCCTGCGCTTCCTTTTCGAGATCCGGCAGAAAATCGACCTTGCCGGTCGCGACGTACGCCGAAGCCACGATGATCGGCAGCGCGCTGCCAATGGTCAGCTCGCGCTTTGCGCTGCGGTGCGTGATGAGGCCGTCGAAAACAAACTCCTCGCCGGTGAAGCTCTCGAGCGAGACAAAGCCCTCGACGCTGTTTTCCAGCCGGACAAAAACGCCGCGCTGCGTCACGCCGCTGACGGTGCCCTCAAAATGCTCGCCGATATGCTGGCTCATGTACTCGGCCATGTAGCAGTCCTCGGCGTCGCGCTCCGCCATCAGCGCGCGCACCTCATTCTGCGAGGATTCCCGCGCGGCGGTCTCCACAAACGCGCCGTAGCGGCGGCGCACCTCCTCCGCCGGCATGCCGCCGGCAAAGGCAGAGAGAATGCGGTGGATCGAGGTATCCGGGTAGCGGCGGATCGGCGAGGTAAAGTGGCTGTAATCCGCGAGCGCGAGGCCGAAGTGGCCGGTCTCCTCGGTCGCGTAGCGCGCCTTCTCCATCGTGCGCAGAAGCCGCTGCGAGACGAGCTGCTCGGTCGGCAGGCCGCGCACGCGGTCGAGAATCGCGGCGAAGTCCTGCGTCTCCGGCTTCGGCTTTTCGATCTCGCGGCACGGTACGCCGACGAGCTTCAGGAGCTTAATCAGCTCCTCCACGCGCTTCGGGTCCGGCGTGCCGTGCACGCGGTACAAAAACGGCAGCTTGTGGTCGAGCGAGAACTTTGCCGCCGCGATGTTCGCCGTGATCATCATCTGTTCGATGAGCTGCTCCGCCTCGCCCGAAACGCGCGGCATGATGTCGATACACACGCCGTTTTCATCGAGCACGAAACGGGATTCGCCGCTGTCGAAATCCATCGTGCCGCGGGCCGAGGAATTCTCCTTTAGAATGTCTGCGAGCTCCTTCGCCGTCCGCAGGGATTCCATGACCGGCGCGTATTTTTCGAGGATCTCCGGCGTCGCCGTGCCGTCGAGAATCGTATTGACCTCTTTGTACACGCCGCGCACCTTCGAGTTGATAATCGTCTTTTTGAAATCGTAGCCCGTGATCTTTCCGTCGCTGTCGAGCTGCACGAGCGCCGAGAACGCGAGCTTGTCGGTGCCGGCGTTCAGCGAGCACGCGCCGTTCGAGAGCACCTCGGGCAGCATCGGGACCACGCGGTCGGCAAAATAGACCGACGTGCCGCGCACGAGCGCCTCGCGGTCGACCGGGGTATCCTCCCGGACATAGTGGGAAACGTCCGCAATGTGCACGCCGAGCGCGTAGCCCTCCGCCGTGCGCATGACGGAGATCGCGTCGTCGAGGTCCTTCGCGTCGGCGCTGTCGATCGTGAAGATCGCCTCGCCGCGCAGGTCGAGACGCTTTTCATATTCCTCCGCGGGGATCGGCGCACTGCCGACGTTCTCGGCGTGCTGCAGCGCCTCTGTGGGGAACACGGTCGGGATGCCGTACCGCTCGATGATCGCGTCCGCGCAGACGCGCGCGCTGCGGCCAGGGCCGAACACCTTCTGCACGGCCGCGCGCGTCCAGTCGCCGCGGTAGTCCTGCTCGAGCGAGACGAGCACCTTGTCGCCGTCCTTCGCGCCGTTCAGGTCGCGCTGCTGCAGCTTTAAATTGTAGCGGATCGCGTTGTCGGGGATCACCTCGACGCCCTCGGGCGTCACCGAAACGGTGCCTGTCGTCTCCGCCTTCTTGTGCTCCACGATGCTGCGCACGCGCCCCGCGGGGCCGCGGTCCTCCTTGCGGATATCGCCGACGATGATCGTATCGCCGACGAGCGCCCCCTTGAGCGCGCTGCCGTGGATGAAAATATCCTCGCCGCCGTCGACCGGGCGGGCAAAGCCGAAGCTCTTCGAAAGCGAGACGAGCGTTGCCGTCACGTCGTCCTCGACCGGGATCAGCTTCACGTTGTGCTGGCGGTCCATCAAAATCAGCCGCTTATCCTTTAAGCTGTGCAGCGCGTCGTAAAACGCGTTCTCGTTCGAAATACCCGATTTGCGCAGCAGCCGCCGCGCGCCCCAGTCGTGCACATCTTCCTCGCGCAGCGCCGTGAGAATCTTCTCCTCCACGCTGCTCAGCACGGCGTCGCTTTTCCGCTCGAAGCGGTTTCTTCTTTGAAAGCCCTGCTTTCTGCTGTCATTTCCCTTGTACTGTTTCATCATTTTATCCTATCCAATCCGATTCCAATCATTCTGTGCTCTTATTCTGCCACAGAAAGGCGCCGAGTGCGCAAAAATCTCTTTAAAATTTCTGTAATCTTTCATCGGTCCGCGAAAGTCTCCGGGCCGGCGGGCGCGGTGTGCGCCGCGCTTTCAAAGCCCCTGCACGACGGCGCGGAAAATATCGCCTCGCTCGGCGAAGCTCTTGTACATGTCGAAGCCGGTCGCCGCCGGACAGAGCGACACCACGCCGCCGGGCACCGCGCGGCTTTTCGCCAGCGCGACGGCCTCCTCCATCGTGCAGGCATGCAGAATTTCCGGCGCGCCCGCGCTGTAATTTGCGGCGCCGCGCACCGCCGCCTCGATCTTTTCCGCCGCCGCAGGCTTGAAGCCCGGGAGCGGCTTTTCGGGCGCGAGCAGCACGAGCGTGCTGACCTTGTCGCAGATCACGGCGCCGAGTTCATCGAACGGCACCTTTTTGTCCGCGCCGCCCGCGATCATCACGATCTTGAAGTCGTAGAGCGAGAGCGTGCCGGTCATCGCGCGCGACGGGCTCGTGGCGATCGAGTCGTTGTACCAGCGGACGCCGTCGAGCGTGCGGACGAGCTCCATGCGGTGCTCTACGCCGCCGAAAGTCCCCGCAACCGAGACGATCGTCTCCGCCGGCACGTCGCCCCACACGGCGGAGATCGCCGCAAGGTAGTTCTCGACGTTGTGCTTGCCGGGAATCAGAATATCCGATTCGCGCAGCACGGGCGTATCGCCGAAAAAGATTTCGCCGCTTTCGCTGCACCATGCGCCGTTCGTCTGCGTTCGGCGGGAGAAAAAGAGCGTTTCGCCGCGCGTTTCCGGCGCACAGGCCGCAGTCAGGGCGTTGTCCGCGTTGAGCACCGTGCGCCCGAACGCGTTCTGGTGCAGGAAGATATTCTTCTTCGCGTTCACGTACTCGTCCATGTCCTTGTGCACGTCGAGGTGGTTCGGCGAAAGGTTCGTTATGACCGCGACGTCCGGGCTGCGGCGCATCGAGATGAGCTGAAAGCTCGAGAGCTCGACGACCGCGACGTCCTCGGGCGCGATCTCTTCGATCTCCGGCAGCAGCGGGCGGCCGATGTTGCCGCCGAGGTGGACGGTTTTCCCCGCCGCCTTCAGCATCTCCGCGATGACCGAGGTTGTCGTCGTCTTGCCGTCGCTGCCCGTCACGGCGTAGATCTTACAGGGGCAGAGGTCGAAAAAGACCTCCATTTCGCTTGTCACCGCCACACCGCGCGCCTTTGCGGCCTGCAATTCCGGCAGAAAATACGGCACGCCGGGCGTGCGGAACAGCATATCCTCGTCGATGTTTTCGAGGTAGCCCTCGCCGCAGATCAGCGCCGCGCCGCGCCCCTTCAAATAGGCGCCGTCCTCGCCGAGCGCCTCGGCCTCGCGCTTGTCGCGCACGGTAACCGCCGCGCCGCAGGCGATGAATTTTTCGATCAGGGGCAGGTTCGTCCGGCCGACACCGATGAACGAGACCCGCTTGCCCTTCAAGGCGCTGTAAAACTCGCTTGCTGTCATTCTGATGATCCTTTCTGTATCGGCTTAGTGGAGGAACGTTCTGTAGTCCTCGAGGTTCCGGCGCAGCAGGTCGGGCGTCTGCAGGCCGTAGGGACAGCGCTTCATGCACTGGCCGCAGTGCAGGCAGTCCTCGATCTTTTCCATCTTCTCCTGCCAGACGGGGGTGAGCCAGTTTGCGGCCGGCGACCGGCGCAGCAGCAGCGACATGCGCGCGCACTGGTTGATCTCGATGCCCGCGGGGCACGGCATGCAGTAGCCGCAGCCGCGGCAGAAGTCGCCGGCGAGCGATACGCGCTCCGCTTCGATGAACGATTCGAGCGCCTCGGTCATCCGCGGCGGGTCGTCGTTGTACCGTAGGAATTCGTCGAGCTCGCTCTCGCGCTGGATGCCCCAGATCGGCAGCGTGTTCGGGAACTGCGCAAGGTACGCGTAGGCCGCGTCGCTGCGCGTGATGAGGCCGCCGGAAAGCGCCTTCATGCAGATGAAGCCGACGTTCTTTTCGGCGCAGCGCTTCACGAGCGCCTCGTCCTTTTCGCTCGCCAGATAGCTGAACGGGAACTGCAGCGTCTCGTACAGGCCGGAATTCACGGCCTCCTCGGCGACCGCCAGCCGGTGGTTTGTGATGCCGATGTGGCGGATCTTTCCCTGCGCCTTCGCCTCGAGCATCGCCTCATACAGGCCGGTGCCGTCGCCGGGCTTCGGGCAGAACGCCGGGTTGTGGAACTGATAGACGTCGATGTAATCGGTCTTGAGCCATGAGAGGCTCGTCTCAAGATCCTTCCAGAAGCCCTCCACCGTCGTGGACGGCGTCTTGGTCGCGATATAGAGGTGCTCGCGCACGTCGGAAAGCGCGAGGCCGATCTTCATCTCGCTGTCCGAATAGCTGCGGGCCGTGTCGAAAAACCGGATGCCGTTCTCGAACGCCTTGCGCAGCAGGCGCCCTGCCTCCTCGACGGAAACGCGCTGCACCGGCAGCGCGCCGAAGCCGTTGCGGTTGACTGTGATGCCCGTGCTGCCGAGCGTGACTGTTGTCATAAAAATCACCATTCCTTATTTTTGGTGCCGGTCGGCGAAGCCGATTGCTGCTTTGCTCGCCGCGGCAAAGGCACAAATCGTGTGTGAAATAGTATTTTTCACACGAACCACCTGTCCTTTTCTCTCTATTTTTTCAGGCGTACCGGTTCGAGCTCGCCTAAAAAGCCGATTGCCTGCCTGTCAGCGGTGACGCACTCGAGCGCGTCACCGTTTCGGGCGCACACCGCACCGTCTGCGCAGCCGCACGACCAAATTAAAGAGGAGGATGCCCACGCCGAGCGCGGCAAACGCGCCGCAGACGACCGCGTCGGTCGCGTCAAACAGGCCGGCGCTCGCGCGCTTCGCGCAGTAATAGGCGGTCCACATCAGGCTGAGCACCGCGTAGGTCACCGCAAAGCGCCCAAGCAGAAACTTTTTCATCATTGCCCCCCTCCGTCCGTCTATTTCAGTCCTCGGTGTCGGCCGTCATCTCCGCATAGCTCTTGTAAAGGCCGTAGTAGATGCCCTTTTTCTGCATGAGCTCCTTATGCGTGCCGGATTCCTCGATGCCCTTGTCGGTCAGCACGAGGATCTTCGTCGCATTTTTGATCGTCGTCAGGCGGTGGGCGATCGTGAACGTCGTCCTGCCCTTGGCGAGCTTCTCGAGCGACTGCTGCACGATGCGCTCGCTCTCGTTGTCGAGCGCGCTCGTCGCCTCGTCCAGAATCAGGACCGGCGGGTTCTTGAGGAACGCGCGCGCGATCGAAATGCGCTGCTTCTGCCCGCCGGAGAGCTTCACGCCGCGCTCGCCGACGTATGTATTGTAGCCCTCGGAGAGCGACTCGATGAATTCGTGCGCGCCCGCCATCTTCGCGGCCTCGATAACCGCCTCGCGCGGCGCGCCGGGCCGCCCGTACTCGATATTCTCGAGCACCGTGCCGGAAAAGAGGTACACATCCTGCTGTACAAAGCCGATCTGCGAGCGCAGGGAGTTCAGCGTGACGCTGCGGATGTCCTTGCCGTCGATCAGGATGCGGCCTGCGGTCGTGTCGTAAAAGCGCGGGATCAGGTTGCACAGCGTCGTCTTGCCGCCGCCAGACGGCCCGACCAGCGCGATGTTTTCGCCGGCCTTCACCGTGAGGTTGATGTCGGAAAGCACCTCGGTGCCGTCGTCCATATACGTGAAGCCCACATGGTCGAACGTCACGTCGCCCCTCACGTGGCCGATGTCCTTCGCGCCGGGCTCGTCGAAAATATCGACCTCGGCGTCCATGATCTCAAAGAAGCGCTGCACGCCGGTGATGCCGCTCTGGAACTGCTCGGTGAACTGCACGATGCGGTGGATCGAGTTGATCAGCGTCGTGATGTAGAGCAGGTAGGCGACGAGCTCGGACGGGTTGATCGCGCCGTTCATCATGAAAACCGCGCCGGCGATTACGACGACGATGTACATCAGGCCGTCGAAGAATTTGTTCGAGGCCTCAAAGCCGCCCATAAACATATAGCGCAGGCGCTTCGTATTGTAGAACTTGACGTTGCCCTCCTCGAATTTCTTTTCTTCGAGGCTCTCGTTCGCAAAGGATTTGACGACGCGCACGCCGAGCAGGCTGTCCTCCACCTGCGCGTTGATCTCGCCGAGCTGCCGGCGCTGGCTCAGAAACTGGCGGCGCATCTTCTTGTTGAAATACATCGCCGCAAGCAGCATAAACGGCAGCACCGCAAAGATGATCAGCGTCAGCGGCACGTTCATCGTGCAGAGGATCGCGAACGAGCCGAAGATCTTGATCGCCGCGATGAAGAATTCCTCGGGGCAGTGGTGCGCGAACTCGGTCACGTCGAACAAATCGGACGTGATGCGCGACATGATCTGCCCCACCTTCGTGTTGTCGAAATACGCGAAGGAGAGCTTCTGCAGGTGGGCGAAAAGGTCTCGGCGCATGTCCGTCTCGATCTTCGTGCCCATGATATGGCCGATGGAGGCCATGAAGAACGTGGCGCCCACATCGACGAGCTTTAGGAACATGTAGAGCAGGCCGATGCGCAGGATGTACTCGATCGTGAGCCCTGCGAGATTGTTGATGCCCATATCCGTGAGCTGCTCGATGATGAGCGGCAGCGCGAGCTCGCACACCGTCGTCATCGCCGCGCAGAAGAGGTCGAAAATCAAGACCCATTTGTATTTGACGAAATACGGCGCAAAGCGGCGGATCAGCCCCTTCTGCCGTTTTTGCTGTGCCTGTTCCAAGAAACCCCAACCTTTCCGGATTCCGGCGCGCCGCGCGCGCCCTATCCCCCACAAAATTTACCGCTTCTATTTTACCACGGCGCTCCCGCCTTTACAAGGGAAAAAGCCGTCATTTCAAGCGCAGGAGCGCTGCGATCCGCTCGCCCTTCGGCATGTGGACGACCTCGTCGCGCGTGATGGCCTTTGTGAACACCGCCGCGAGCACATAGACGAACACCGCCGCGGCGATCGCGGCGACCACGGCGATCTTGCCGCTGACGAACATCGAAAGCAGCGCGTACACCGGGTACGAGACGCCGGCCATGATGAGCGACGCGAGCAGCGGCCGCACCGCCATGCCGATCACGCTCGGGACGCCCGGCAGCACGCGGTGCATCGCGATGACGTTCAGCACGATCATGACAAGATAGGAGACGAACGTCGAAAACGCCGCGCCGTTCACATTGATCTCCGGGATGCCGCAGAGCACGTAGACGACGATGATGCGCACCACGGTGCCGACCGCCATGTTGATGACGGGGATATGCACCTTGCCGACCGCCTGAATCATCGAATTCGTCGTATACAGAAGGCTCGCCGTGATGACGGCGGGCGCCATGAGTATCAGAAGCGGGGCCGTGCCCGCCGCGTCCTCCGGCTGGCTGTACAGGAGCAGGTCGCAGATCGGCTCTGCGAACACGCACAGGCCGACCGCCGCCGGAATCGCCACCATCAGCGTCATGCGCAGCGCGAGCGTCGAGGTCTCGCGGGTGCCCCGGCGGTCGTTCTTCGCGATCACGCCGGCGAGCAGCGGCAGCACCGCCGTCGAGATCGGCACGATCACTGCGTTGGGCAGGTCGAAATACTTGCGCGCGTTGCCGAGCCAGCCCTTCATCGCCATCGCCGTGCCCTCGTCAAGCCCCACCGCGCCCTGCAGGCGGTACATCATCACGCTGGAATCCACAAGATCCAGAAGGCTCAGAAACGTAGAGCCGACGATGACCGGCACCGCGAAAACGACAATGTCGCGCAGGATGCTCTTCGTGCTGGAAACGGGCACCTCGCGCACCATATAGCGCGTTTGGGCGCGCTTTTTAAAGTAATAGACCAGAATATACAGGACGGCGAAGAGCGAGCCGACCGAAACGCCGATGATCGCGCCCGCCGCGCCGAGCTCCGGCAGGCCCGTCGTCTTGAGCAGATACAGCGCGAGCGCGATGCCGACGAACAGCTTGACGACGGATTCCAAAACCTGCGAGACCGCCGTGGGCGTCATGTTCGAGCGGCCCTGAAAGTAGCCGCGCAGGCAGGAGGAAAGCGACATGAAGAGCACCATCGGCGCCAGCGCCGCGATCGCGTACATCGAGCGGTCGCCCTGCGTCATCAGAATCGAAAACTGCCTTGCGAAAACGACCATCACGAGGCAGCCGGCCATGCCGATCACGGAGAACAAGAGGAAGGAGACGCGGAAGATTTTATCCGCCTCGCGCTTTCTGCCCTGCGCGTAGGCCATGCTGACCATGCGCGAGATGGCGACCGGCGTGCCGGACGTGGCGAGCACGCTGAAAAAGATGAAGATATCGTAGGCCGTATAAAAATGCCCCATGCCCTCGCCGCCGAGGAAATTCGCCAGCGGGATGGAAAAGAATATATTGATGAATTTGACGACGAACGTCGCCGCAGTCAGGATCACCGTGCCCTTGAGAAAGCTCTGTCCCTTTTGCTCCGCCAAAAAAATCACTCCTGTACCTTGTTATTCAGCGCTGCACGCGCGGTATCCGCCCATACCCAAAACCACTCTTAAAAGAATAGTATACCAGTTTTCGCGCGTTTCCGCAACCAAACGCGGCGGAAAATAAAATAAAAAGCGTGCGGCGGACACCCGGTAGCCGGATGCCCGCCGCACTGAGGAGATTAACCCAAAACAAAGAGAATTTTTCGTTAAGCTATGCCTTTACAGGCTGTAGACGCCCTGCTCGGATGCGTCATCGAATTTCATGCCGAGGTACCGCGCCGCCTCGCGCAGAACCTTCTTGTAATTGCCGTACACGCCGCCGACGTGGTGGATATACGGGCCGAACATGAGCTTTTCTTCCCAGCGCTTCCAGTTGTCGGCCTCAAACCATACGTAGGTGCCGGTCGTTTCGGGGCCGTCCACCCCCTTGCCCTCGCCGCCGAACAGGTAGTACTCGCCGTCGATGTCGTCGAAGCGGGAGATCGTGATCTCGCCCTTCTTGAGCGCCCAGCGCTCCTGCCCGCCGACAAGGCGCGCCTTCGAGGCCGGGTCCTTGAGCGAGTACGGGAACGGCCCGCAGTGCCAGAGCAGCTCCGCGTTGTCGTTT
>URQJ01000054.1 GCA_900549945.1 uncultured Oscillospiraceae bacterium | reverse complement strand
GCGCCGGCATTGAGCCTGCCCGCCCCGGCCGCAAGTTCTCCGGATTTGTCGGAAAGCAGGTCGGCATTTTCCAGGAGATTTTCGCCGCCCTGCGCCAGCGCCTGCGTGCCGGAAAGCGCGGCGTCCACGCCGGCGTCAAACTGCGCGTAGCCCGCGGCAAATTCGCCGAGCTTCCCCTCCAGCGCGGAAACCGCCTCGTCCAGCGCACCGGCGCCGTCCTGAAGCTGCTGCGTCGCGTCCTGCAATTCCGCCATCTCGCCGGAGAGCGAATCGCCATCCAGCTCGAGCGACTCCATGCTGGGCGCCGCCGCAAAGAGGAAATCCGGCACGGTGCAGTCCGTCACATCCGCCTCAAGCGTCAGGTCGTCGAGCAGGTAGTCCTCGATTTCGCCGAGGCCCTCCGGAATCAGGCCGGAAAGCGATTCCGAAACGCCGGGCAGTGCGAGGAAGCAGGCGAGCTGCGTTTTGGAATCCGACTGCACGATGCCGTGCGCCACCGTCACATTTTGGAAGTTATCCGCCGGCAGCACCGCCGCGCAAACCGTGAAGAACGGCGTGCAGACGCGGCGCGTCCCGCCGCCGATCTGCGCCTCGCCCCACGCATTATTGCGCAGAGAGAGGCGCACGGTCAGGTGCCCGCTCCTGCCCGCGAGCGCTTCGGCGGAAATCGCCTCCCCGTCGAGTGTGTAGGCGATGGAAACGGAAACCGGCGGCGTCACGCCGTTTTCCCCCTGATAGTACAGGTCCGTTTCATCCGTGTCCCAAACGAGCGCGCCGTCCCTGTACGCCGGCTGCGCGTCACTTTTCAGGTTCTCCACCGCGGTGAGCGTGCTCTCGTCCCGATAGTCCTTAAAGCCCGTGTCGCTGTGCAGCCAGTCGCTCACGATCTGTTCGCGCACGGAGCCGTCCGCATTCAGGATCATGTAAACGGTCTCATCTTTCTGCACGGCCTTATCCGCCCCGGCCGCGGCGGCCGGCACGGCGCAGCCCGCCCCGAGCACCGCCACCATCAGCGCGGCGCAAAGCCGCTTTCCTGTTTTTCTCATCGCAATCAAGCCCCTTTCTCCGGTGTCAAAGCCTTTCTTTCAGGCTGTATCCAGTGGTATGTCGTTTTTTTCAGAATCGGCGCGGTCAGCACGAGCAGCGCGGGCAGAACCAGCAGAATCACCGCCATACTGATCAATGCGCCGCGGCTGATCAGCCTGCACAGGCTGCCGATCAGTTCCATTTTCGATACGAGCGAAACGCTGAATGTCGCCGCGAAGAAGGTCAGGCCGCTCGTCAGAATACTCTGGCTGCACTGCTCGACGCTGATGCGCGCGGCCTCCTGCGCCGTGTGCCCCGCGTTCATCTCCTCGCGGAAGCGGGTCATCATCAAAATCGCATAGTCTACCGTGGCGCCGAGCTGGATCGTGCCGATGACGATGCTCGCCACAAACGGCAGCGTCTGCCCCGCAAAGTACGGGATGCCCATGTTGATCATGATCGCGCTTTCGATCGCTGCGACCAGAAGCACCGGCACAGAGAGCGACCGGAACGACAGCGCGACGATGAGGAACACCAGCACAATACTCGACACGTTGACGCTGCGGAAGTCCTCGTCCGCCACCTCGATCAGGTCCTTTGTCATCGCGCCCTCACCGGTGATCACCCCGTTTGGATCATACTGCTTGACGAGGGCAGTCATCTCGTCGAGCTGGGCGTTCTGCGCGTCGCTGCCGCTCTTATAGGAGGAGTTGACGAGCAGCAGCTTGTGCCCGCCGGCCTCGAAAAGCGACCGCGCCTCCTGCGGCAGGAAGCGCTCGGGGATCCCCGCGCCCAGAAACGTCTCATAGCTCAGCACCTGATGGACGCCGTCCACCTGTCCGAGCGCCTCCGTGAGCGCCTGCAGCTCCTTTTCGGGCACATCGTCCTCCACGATGATGAAGTGCGAGGTTGTCATGTCGAAATCCTCTTTCAGGCGGTTCGTTCCGGCTATGCCGGGCAGATCCTGCGGCAGTGCGTCAAAAATCGTGTAGTATACCGGTGTTTTGGCCTGCGCAATCGAAAACGGGAGGAAGCAGACCAGAAACACGATGAGGATGGGCGCGCGGTGCTTCACGACGAACCGCGCCGTGCGGCTGAGCTTCGGGATGAAGGTGCGGTGCGTGTGCCTGCGGATAGCCCCGCGGAAAGTCATGATGAGCGCGGGCAGCACCGTCAGCGTACAGATGACGCCCAGCAGGACGCCCTTCGCCATCACGAGGCCGATATCCATGCCCAGCGTCAGGCGCATGGTGCACAGCGCGAGAAAGCCGGCAATCGTCGTCAAAGAGCTGGCGGAGATCGAGGAAAAGGTTTTCTGCACCGCACGCACCATCGCGGTTTCATCGTCCGCGCCGCCGTCCCGCTCCTCCTCAAAGCGGTGCAGGAGGAAGATCGAGAAATCCATCGTCACGCCGAGCTGCAAAACGGTCGCCAGCGCCTCGGTGATGTAGCTGATCTGCCCGAGGAAGATATTCGTACCGAAATTGTAGGCGATCGGGAAGAGCATGCCCGCCATGAACAGCAGCGGGATCACCGTCTCCCTGAGGCTCAAAAACAGGATCAGCAGCGAGGCGCCCACCGCGCACAGGATGTAGAGCGGCATCTCCTCCTGCACCAGCGCGCGCGTATCCTCGAGGATCGCCGACATGCCGCCGATAAAGCAGCTTCGCGAAAGCGTATCCTTGATTTCGCGCTGCGCCGCCATCGTGATCTCGTGCGCGCTCGGGTTTTCAAACTGCACGATCAGCATGGTCGCGCCGCTGTCGTTGTAAAAGAACTTCTGCAAATCGTCGGGCAGCATTTCCTTCGGCGTCGTCACATCGACGATGTCGCTCGTCCACATCACGCTCTGCACGCCCTCGATTTCGGACAGCGCCGCCTTCAGCTTCAGCGTGTCCGCCGTCGTCATGTTCTCCACCGTGATCATCGAAACGGAGGCCATGTTGAAATCGTCCTCGAGATACGCCTCGCCGATCATGGAATCCAAATCCTCCGGCAGGTAGGTGAGAATGTCGTAGTTGATGTACGTGCCTGCCGCGCCGAGTGCCGAGGGAATCAAAAGCAGCACGGCCAGAAACAGCACGAGCCGTCTGCGGCGCACCACCCATCGGGCAAAATGCTCCATAGTCCATACCTTCTTTCTCAAAAAATGTCCAATGGTCATTTATCATTTCGCAAAACAGCATACTCCAAAAATGACTAATAGTCAATAACCAAAGCAACAAATCTGCGCTTGTTTTTGTAAGTGACTATTAGTCATTTTAATGAAATACAGATTTGCACTTGCCTTTTCCCGTCAAAATACCGTATACTATATATAAAGACAGCACACGCAAGAAAGGGGGCCGCCGCAGTGCAGCGCAAGAAGGAGCAAAAAAAGCAGAACCTGATCGACGCAGCCTACGCGCTGTTCTTGGAAAAGGGCGTGGCTAAAACCTCCGTCGATGAAATCGTGCGGGGCGCCAATGTGGCGAAGGGCACGTTTTACCTGTATTTTCACGACAAGGAACATCTTTTGCAGCAGCTCGCCTACCAAATCTCGGCCCGGGTGCTTGCCGAGGGATACGAATACGTGCAGGCCCGGCGCACCGGGGATTTCACCGAGAACGTCGTGCTGCTCATCGACTACGTGATCGAGTATTTCAAGCGGAACAAGCTGACGCTGCGGCTGCTCGAGCGGAACTTTTCCTGGTCCGCGGTCAAGCGGCAGCTCAGCCTGCGCGAAGATCTGCTTTGGGACAAGATCGCCGGCACGCTGGAAGCCAGCAGCTTCGCCCAAAGCCGCACCGAGGACGAGCTTTTCAAGACCATATTCGTCCTGATCGAGATGGTCGGCTCCGTCTGCTTCTCCTCCATCATCGAGGGGAACCCCGATACGATCGACAACATGAAGCCTGTTTTGTACGGCATGGTGCGCCGGGTTCTGGTCTGAGCCCCGCGGCACGCAGAACTGCCGGGCGGCGGCCCGCACACATTCCAAACGTGCCCCGCTTTTCCGCACAGCGCTTCAAAAGCATAAAAACGCCTGCAGCCGTTCATTTCCGGCCGCAGGCGTTTTTTATTTTTCCCAGCTTACCGCACGTCCTCCACCTTGTGTTCGAGCTGCTGCTCGAGCAGCTTTGGGTTGCTGAGGAATTTTTTCAGAATTTTCAGCGAGCGCGCGAAGTAGAGGCCGTCGCAGAATCGCTCGTCCGCGACAAGTCCGAAGCCCATGCGTTTTTCCATAACGATCTGCGTGCCGGAGAGCGTCGGCGTGTTCTTCTCCTTGCCGATCGCGATGAACAGGCCCGTCGTGCCGAACTCGTAGACGTGGTGGAAAATGTGGTTGATGCCGAGCGAGCGCAGGTTCGTCACGAACAAAGAGGTGTGGAACGGGCTCGCCTCGATCACCGCCTTCGGCAGAATATTGTGCCGGTCCATAAAAATCAGCGTGTTGACGACGAAGCGGATCAGCGGCCCCGGGATGCTCATGATGAGCCCGGCGAGCTTATCCGTCGAATTCGATTCAGTTTTCTGCGCCGTTTCCTTGAGGATCGCCGCGTTGATCCGCTCGGAAATCTCGAGAATGCTCTCGGTGCCCTCGAAGCAGAGCTTGATCGTCGTGCCCGCATCGTCGGTGCGCAGACTCTGGTGCACCACGAAGCTGACCCAGATTTTCGGGCGCGTATAGATTCTGCCGCGCACCACAAACCGGTTGAGCTGCGGGCGCAGTGCCACGAGCCGCACCAGCGCGGCGACCACCACGTGCAGATAGGTGATCTGGTCGCCCTTTGCGCGCCGCTCGCTGACGTAGCCGTCCATGCCCGCGCAGGGAATGCTTTCCTCAAACATATTCATCGAATCCGTGCGCGTGCGCATGATATAGGGGATAATGCGCTGAAAGGGCTCCACCTCATGCACCTGCCGGCCGTCCGATCTTTTTCCAAACATATTCTATTCTCTCCAAATCTTAGGTTTGCGCGCACCCGCTGCTGCCGCATGCGCGGGTTTACAATTTATTCTACACAATTTTACAAAAAAGCACAAGATTCTGCGCAGAAGAAATTTATAGATTTTCTGCTTTCAAGGCATTCCGCGCGCCGCAGAAAAAGAGCGAAAAAAAACGGGGCGGCGCCGCGGGCTGCGGGCCACTCCGTTTGCGTTGAATTGCTTTCCCCCGCCCGAACAAGCGCGGCAGAATCAGGCGTAATGGTACTGCTTCCGCTTCACGATGAAGAACACGAGCGTGACGGCCAGCGCGAGCAGCTCTGCCGCGACGATCGCGAGCCAAATGCCGTCGATGCCGAGAAGCAGCGGCAGAAGCAGAACGACTGCAACCTGAAACACCAGCGTGCGCAGGAAGGAAATTGCCGCGGAAACGAGGCCGTTGTTCAGCGCGGTGAAGAACGCCGAGCCGAAGATGTTGACGCCGGAGACGAGGAACGAGATCGAATACAGCATGAAGCCGCGCACCGTCAGCGCGTAGAGCCCCGCGTCGTAGCCGACGAAAACGTGCGTCAGCGGCTGGGCGAGCAGCTCCGCGAGCACAGTCATGGCAACGCCGGAGATCACGACCAGCACGAGGCTGCGGCGGAACAGGTTTTTCAGCTCCGCATGGTTCTGCGCGCCGTAGTGATAGCCGATCACCGGCGCGGCGCCGATTGAATAGCCGATGAAGATTGCGGAGAACACAAAGTTGACATACATCACAACGCCGTACGCCGCGATGCCGTCCTCGCCCGCGAGGCGCATAAGCTGGAAATTATAGAGCATCGTAACAATGGAAGCCGAGATATTGCTCATCAGCTCGGAGGAGCCGTTCGTGCAGGTGCGCAGTAAAATGCGCCCCTCGAACTTCGCCTTCGTCAGGCGCAGCAGGCTGTCATTTTTCCGCGCGAAGTAGACGATCGGCACCGCGCCGCCGATCACCTGACTGATCGCCGTGGCGATGGCCGCGCCGGCAAGCCCCCACCCGAGCGGCACGATGAACACGAAATCGAGCACCATATTGGTCAGGCCGGCCGCCACCGTGACCGCAAGCCCGAGGCGGGATTTCTCCGCCGTGATCATAAAGCTCTGGAACACGTTTTGCAGCATGAAGGCCGGCAGCGCCGCGAGGATGATGCGCCCGTACAGGATGCAGTCCTGAAGCATCGCGCCCTCGGCGCCGAGCAGCTCCGAAACAATTGGCAGGCTCAGCTCGCCGGCCGCGGCCAGCACAGCGCCGCCCACCACCGTGGTGTAGACGAGCATCGAAAAATAGCGGTTTGCGCGCGCGGGGTCGCCCTCGCCAAGCGTTTTCGCGACGATCGCGCTGCCGCCGGTGCCGATCATGAACCCGAGCGCACCGAGTATAATCAAAATCGGCATAATCAGGTTGATCGCGGCAAACGGGGTTTTGCCCACGAAATTGGAGACGAACAGGCCGTCCACAACGCTGTAGATCGAGGTGAAGATCATCATCACGATCGATGGCAGCGTGAAGCGGATCAGCCGCCCGTAGCTGAAATGGTCGGAAAGTTGGATACGCATTGCTTTGTTCTCCCTTCAAATTTTCCTGCCGCACGCCCGTGCGCAGGGTGAAAAATAGCGCCCGGCCTTTTAAAACCGAGCGCACTCGACATCTTTTCCGGCGGCATGGCTGCGGCCATGCGCCCTCCGATGGCTTTTATTTCTTTTTTTCCAGCGCCGCCTGCATCAGCGCGCTGTACTTGCGGGTCAGCGATACGAGCGCTGCGCGCTCCGCCTGCGAAAACGCCCGCCACACGTCCTCCTCGATCCGGAATATTTCTTCCATATGGTCCTGCACGAACTGCTGGCCCGCCTCTGTCAGCCGCATGTGTTTGACACGCAGGTTATCCTCGAGCGCCTCCATGGAAAGCAGGCCCTTTTTGACAAGCAGCTTACACGCAGAATTGACGGTCTGACGGCTCACACCCAGCACGCCGCTGATTGCGCTCTGCGTCTCCACGCCGTCGTGCAGGGAAAGCAGCACCCAGTATTCCATTTCAGAAAGGCCGCAGGCCTTCGCGCAGAGTCCGTACAGCGCCTCCAAGCCCCAATACACGGCCCGGTACGCCTCTATGGAGTCCGCCGCCGGCATGTTCTTTTCCATCGTCCCGCCCTCATCATCCGAAACCGTATAATCCGAAACCGGATTTTTTGTAGTATAACAGCTTTTTCCGCATTTGTCAAGTTCGGCCCGGCGGCGCGGACAAAACCCGCGCTTGCTTTTCGTTTGGAATAATGATACAATATTTTATCAAACACCCCAAAAATTCCGTGTAATTTAGAATTAAAGGAGCTTTGCTATGCTGGAAAAAATCGACCTCTCCAAAAAACTGGGCAAGAAGGAATTTAACGCGCTGGCGCGCGGGCTGGATGCAAAGCTCGGCCGCCTGCAGCGCATCTGCAAGGAAAAGCGCATCCCGGTCATCATCGCGGTCGAGGGCTTCGGCGCGGCCGGAAAGGGCACGATGATCAACCGGCTGATCGAGCCGCTCGACCCCCGCGGCTTCAAGGTCTACACGACGCAGCGGGAGACCGAGGAGGAGCACTACTACCCGTTTTTGTGGCGCTTCTGGAACACGATGCCCGACCGCGGGCGCATCACGATTCTAGACCGGAGCTGGTACCGCATTCTGCTCAACGACCGCTTCGACGGCAAGAGCGACGAAAAAAGCCTCTCGACCGCGGCCGACGAAATCAACGCGTTTGAAAAGCTCTTGACGGACGACCACATCGTGCTCATCAAGCTGTTCCTCGTCATCTCGCAGAAGGAGCAGAAAAAGCGGCTGAAAAAGCTCGGGGAATCGAAGGAAACAGCTTGGCGCGTGACGGAGGGCGACCGCCGGCGCTGCGAGCACTACGGCGAATATTTCCGCCTGACCGAGGAAGCGCTGCAAAAAACCGACCGCGACAATGCGCCGTGGACAATCGTCGAATCCGAGGACCGGGAGTACGCAGCCGCCAAGGTGATGTCCACCGTCGTCAAACGGCTCGAGGAGGCCATCGCGGACGCCGA
This sequence comes from uncultured Oscillospiraceae bacterium, assembly GCA_900549945.1. Lineage (GTDB taxonomy): Bacteria > Bacillota > Clostridia > Oscillospirales > Acutalibacteraceae > Hominenteromicrobium. The sequence continues at coordinate 2,786 of URQJ01000054.1, read as the reverse complement.
CCGCCGCGCCGCGCTGCCGAAGGAGAGCGTCGAGGAAAGCGCGGCCATCTACCCCGACGCGTTCCGCGCCTCCGCGCTCGCCGGCGTCGACCTCGACAAAAGCCTCACGAAGGAGCAGTACCAAAAACAGCTCAAAGCGCTGCAAGGCAGGCTATCCGAGCTGCACAACGAGGTGTACCGGCGGCGCATCCCGGTCGTGCTCGCCTTTGAGGGCTGGGACGCCGGCGGCAAGGGCGGCGCGATCAAGCGGCTGACGCAGGCGCTCGATCCGCGCGGTTATGCGGTGCAGCCCGTCTCCGCGCCGAACGACCTCGAGAAATCGCACCACTACCTGTGGCGCTTCTGGACCGCCATGCCGAAGGCGGGGCATTTCACAATCTTCGACCGCTCGTGGTACGGCCGCGTGATGGTTGAGCGCATCGAGGGCTTCTGTTCGGGCGACGAGTGGCGGCGCGCCTATGCGGAGATCAACAACATGGAGGAAAGCTGGGCCAACAGCGGCTGTATCGTGCTCAAATTCTGGATGCAGATCGACAAGGAAGAGCAGGCGCGCCGCTTCAAGGAGCGGCAGGAGAACCCGGACAAGCAGTGGAAGATCACCGAGGAGGACTGGCGCAACCGCGCGAAGTGGGACCAGTACGAGGTGGCCGTGGACGAGATGCTCGTGCGCACCTCGACGACCTACGCGCCGTGGATCATCGTCGAGGCGAACAGCAAGTATTACGCGCGCATCAAGGTTCTGAAAACCGTGGTCGGCGCGATCGAGAACTATTTGAAAGAACACAAATAAGCGCAAGAAAGCCGGACTGCATGTGACCGCAGTCCGGCTCCCCTTTATGTTCTGTTTTCCGCGTACCAAAAGGCACAGCGCAAAGTCTTACCGCTTCGTCGGCGAGCCGTCGGCCGGCGTCTCGCGCTCGTACTCCGCGACCGCCTCGTTCAGCGCTGCGATCTCCTCTGCGGTCAGCTCCCATGCGGTCGCCGCACAGTTTTCGTCGGCCTCGTGCTTGTTGCGCACGCCCATCAGCGCGGTGTCGACGAGCGGGTGCACCGTGATCCAGTTGACGGCGACCTGCGCCACCGGCACATTGCGCGCCTCGGCGATCTTATCCAGCGACTTTAAGAGCTTCTGCGCCTTCGAGAACTTCGGCTCTTTGAAATAATCGTAGAACACGAAGCGCATGTCCTTCGGGTCCCAGTCGGGCAGCGTGCGGATTGTGCCGGTCAGCATGCCCGCGCCGAGCGAGCCGTAGGTCATCACGCCGATATCGTGCTGCTTTGCAAACTCAAGCACGCTGCGCTCGCGCTGGTCGATCATCGAGAACGGCGGCTGGATGACCTCCACATCGCCGTACTTCATGCATTCCTCGGTCTGCTCGATCGAGAAGTTCGAAAGACCGATGTGGCGGATCTTGCCGCATTCCTTCAGCTTCATCATCGCGCTCATCGTGTCCTCAAACGGCGTGCCGAGGTAGTCGGGCTTGTGGACGTGGTAGATGTCGATGTAATCGACGCCGAGGCGGCGCAGGGAATCATCGATCTCCTTCATGATGCTCTTGCCCGAAACGTCGCGGCCGCCCTTCGGCGCGCCCTCGCCCCAGACAAGGCCGCACTTTGTGGAGATGATCAGCTTCTCGCGGTCATAGCCCTTGATCGCCTCGCCGACGACCTCCTCCGAATAGCCGCAGCCATAAATCGGCGCGGTATCGACGATGTTCACGTCGTTGTCAAGCATCGAGCGGATCGCCGTGATGGAATCCTGCCGGTCAACGGCGCCCCATCCCGAACCGCCGATCGCCCACGTGCCGACGGTCGCGACGGACACCTTGAGCCCGGTCTTGCCCAAAACCTTGTAACGCATACAACCTACTCCTTTACTTTTCAATACAATTTCGCCCTCCCGCGTATTCGGGAGCTGCGTTACTTACACTTTAGAGGAAAACAGGGAAAAAGTCAAGGGGAGAACCGTGTGATTTTCAGGAAAATTCACAATACTTTTGCAGAAGATACACAACTTGTCCATGCCGCACCGCTTGCTTTTCACTGTGTCCTCCGCTATAATGGAGTGAAAAGAAGCGAAAGGATGATCTGCCATGATTATTCTGATTTCCGGCAACACGCACACGGGCAAAACCGCGCTCGCGCAGCGCCTGCTCGAAAAATACAAGTACCCGTACCTCTCGATCGACCACCTCAAGATGGGGCTGATCCGCAGCGGCCAAACGGATCTGACGCCCGAGGACGACGATCTGCTCACGCCGTATCTCTGGCCTATTCTGCGCGAGATGATCAAGACCGCGATCGAAAACGGACAGAACATGGTGGTCGAGGGCTGCTATATCCCATTCGACTGGGCGGAGAGCTTCACGCCGGAATACCTCGAAAGCATCCGGTACTTCTGCCTTGTGATGAGCGAGGATTACATCCGCCGCCGGTTTGACGACATTTTGCGCTATGAAAGCGTTATCGAACAGCGCATGGCCGACCCGGACCTGACCCCTGAAAACCTGATCGCGGCCAACAACGCCTATCTCGAGGGCTGCCGTGCACACGGCCTGCCCGCCATTTTGATCGACGGCGATTACACCGTCGACATCGACCTTTGAGGTGAACCCTATGCCAACCGTACTTTTCCACACAAAAAACGAAAGCAAGCGCGCGCAGATCTTCGATCTCTGCCGCGACCTGCATTTTGCCGCCCGGGCGCTGGCGCACACAGAGGCCGGGCGCACCGTCGGCGCGCTGGCGGGCCTCTCCGCTGAAGCATCGCCCGCCGAAAAAGTGCC
>URQJ01000053.1 GCA_900549945.1 uncultured Oscillospiraceae bacterium | reverse complement strand
CTGTGCCGTCCGCCGCGGAGACGGCAGGCGCACTGCTGCCCAGCCGCGGCACGGCGAGGCCGGCGGCAAACCCGATCAGAAGGAACAGCGCCAGCAGCGGCACCGTGAGATTTCGCTTGCGCCGAGCGGCAAAATGAGAGCGGTTAGGCATTTCGATCGTCCCTTCACGTTTTATAAAAATTTTGTCGCCTTTAGTATAAAGGAGAGACATGAACAAAATATGAATTTTTCCATGATAAAGACTTAAATTTATTCGGGCTGGGTGGGAATTCGGATCAGGCTGACGGAGCCGGGTGCGAGCGGAACCGCATTTCCGGAGGCAGCCACACTTTCCTCCAGCACACAGCTCTGCGCCGCAGAGCAGGACGCGTGCGGCGGTGCGGAAAGGCGCGTTACGGCGACCGTGCCCGCAAAGCCGAGGTCGAGCGTGCAGGCGTTTTCAAAATCGCGGTTGACGGCGGCGAGGTGCAGGCTGCCGTCCGCCTGCCGGAGCACGCAGAGATTCAGCGCGTCAATCCTGCCGGCCGGCGTGTCGAGCACCGGCGGCGTGTATTCGACCGGCACGCGGCTGCCGAGCATCATGCGGCGGTAATGGAGCAGGGGATACGCGATCGTCTGATAATAGGCGCCTGCCGGATCGGCTAGGATCGGCGCGATCACGTTGACCATCTGCGCCATGTTCGCGATCTCCACGGCCTCGCAGGCTAGAATATCGTTGAGCGCGCTCGCCACCCAAACGGCATCGCGCCAAGTGTAGACGGCATCCAGCCCGTAGGTTTCGCTGCTGTTGCTGTTCCAGATGTTCCACTCGTCAAGCGCGAGGCGCAGCCGGCCGCTGCGCGGCGGAAAGCGGTACCATGGACTGAAATCCGTGACGGTCTCCGGGTATTCCGCGAGCAGGCCTGAGAGCGCGCCGAGCGCGGAGACGAGCTGCTTCTCGCCGGCAAACGGCCCGTAAAGCCCGCGGCCTGCCTCGGCGGAATAATGGTGGTAGGAGAGGTAATCGGCCATCGGGTGCAGCGCGTCGAGCACGGCGCGGTTCCACGCCATGTCGTCGCAGCCGACAAGCACGGTCTTGATTGCAGGGTCGTTCAGCTTCATAAATTTGATGAATTCGCGCGCGTCGCGGATATAGACCTGCACATCGTTCTGGATGCCGATGTCCGGCTCGGCGTAGCATTCGTTGCCGATGCACCAGTATTTGACGTTGAAGGGCTCGGGATAGCCGTGCGCACGGCGCAGCGCGGCATAGTGGCTGTTTCCGGTGCCGTTGCAGTATTCTACCCAGCTGCCGGCCTCCTCCGGCGTGCCGGAGGCCATGTTGACGCAGATCATCGGCTCCGCGCCGAGCCTGCGGCAGTAGGCGACGAATTCGGCCGTGCCGAAGCCCGGGTCGATTTCGCCGCCCCAGATGATATTGCGGCGGCGTCTGCGCGTCTCGAGCGGGCCGATGGCGTCCTCCCAGTGGTAGAGGCACATCACGGTACCGCCGGGGAAGCGGAGGATCGGCGGCTGCAGCGCTTCCGCCTTTTCGAGCACGTCGGTGCGGATGCCGGCGGCATCTGCAAACTGGCTGTCCGGGTCGTATATGCCGCCGTCGATGCAGTTCAGCAGGTGCTCGATGAACTGGCCGTAGACCATCGGGTTCACGGGGCTGCCGGCCGGACCGAAGCGGACGGGAATGGTGTTTTGCATAGGAAAATCCTCTTTTTCTGTGTTGTTTTAAACAGTGTACCACAAAAGCCGCTGTGAAACAAGGGCCGGCGGTAAAATCCGTGCCGCACGGCGTCGGTTCCGTATAAAAGATCGGCGGACGCCCAATCTAAAAGAAAAAGAAGGAGTGAGCAGAAATGCCGCAAATGTTTTGCTTTCAGTGCCAGCAGACGGCCGGCAACAAGGGCTGTGTACGCACGGGCGTCTGCGGAAAGCAGCCGGAAACCGCCCGCTTGCAGGACGAACTGGTGTATGAATTGATTCGCTTGGCCGAGGCTGTGGAGGAAACAGGAAAGCGCACCCGCACAGCCCAAAGCCTCATGGCGGACGGTCTGTTTACAACGCTGACCAACGTCAATTTCGACGACGCGGCGATCCGCGCGTTTACGGACCGCGTTCTGGCCGAGCGCCGGTCGATTGGCGGCGGGGTGCACGAGGCTGTCGAGCTTTGGAAAGGGGAGACGGACATCGTTTCCCTGCGCTCAACGCTCTTGTTCGGTATGAAGGGCATGGCGGCGTATGCGCACCATGCCATGCGGCTCGGGTATTGGGATGAGGACGTCGGCGCATGGTTCAGCAAGGGGCTGTGCGCGCTGAACCGCGACCACACCGTGGAGGAGTGGCTCGCGCTGCTCATGGAATTCGGGCGGGTGAACTACCGGTGCATGGAGCTTCTGGATGAAGCGAACACCGGAAAATTCGGCACGCCCGCGCCGGCGCGCGTCAATACGGACGTCAAAAAGGGGCCGTTCATCGTGGTCTCGGGGCACGACCTCGAAGATTTGGCGCAGCTTCTCGAGCAGACTGCCGGAAAGGGGATCAACGTTTACACGCACGGGGAGATGCTGCCGGCGCACGGCTACCCCGCACTGCGGAAATACCCGCATCTGGCGGGAAATTTCGGCACGGCCTGGCAGAGCCAGCAGAAGGAGCTGGAGGGCATTCCGGCGCCCATCCTCTTCACGACGAACTGCCTGATGCCGCCGCGGCCGAGCTACCGCGACCGCGTGTACACGACCTCGGTGGTCGGATACGAGGGCCTGCGGCACATCGCCGCAGATGAGGCGGGGCATAAGGATTTCACCCCGCTGATCGAGCAGGCACTGGCGCTCGGCGGCTATGTGCACGACCACAGCATGAGCGGCATTAACGGCGGGCATATGCTCACGACCGGATTTGCGCACGGCGCCGTACTTGCAAATGCCGAAAAGGTGATCGAGGCGGTCAAGAGCGGGGCGATCCGGCACATTTTCCTCGTGGGCGGCTGCGATGGTGCGCACCCCGGCCGGAACTACTATACGGAGTTTGTGAAACAAACGCCGATGGACACGCTCGTGCTCACACTGGCCTGCGGAAAATACCGCTTCAACGATCTGGATCTCGGCGAGATCGGCGGCCTGCCGCGCATTTTGGACATGGGCCAGTGCAACGATGCGTACAGCGCTATCAAGGTGGCGCTAGCCCTTGCGGAGGCGTTTTCGTGCACGGTCAACGAGCTTCCGCTGACGCTGGTGCTCTCTTGGTACGAGCAGAAGGCCGTGTGCATTTTGCTGACGCTGCTTGCGCTCGGCGTCAAAAACGTGTATCTCGGGCCGACTTTGCCGGCTTTCATGTCGGAGACGATCGTTAAGACGCTGGTAGACGTCTACGGCCTGCAGCCAACCACCGTGCCCGAGCGGGACATGGACGCGATCCTCCGCCGCAGCTGACCACAACCCCCGGCTGGGAATGCGGTACGGCCCGCCACAATATAAGTGACCTTAAAAACAAGAGGCACTGTCGGTGCAGTTTAACCCGGCAGTGCCTTTTATTGCGGGAATTTGGTTAGAAGGCGTTAATTCCCAACCGTTGTTCAGATTGACAGATTGGAAGATCACGCTTAATATTCTAAAAATCGACGGATAAATAAATTTAAATAGTTGACTGTATGAATTAAATACAGTATAATAGCTCCGGATTGCAGGGCGAATCAGACGGGGAACGGGCAGCTTTGGACGAAGGTGAGATGCCAATATTTGAGGTCAGCCGGAGTTTCAGATTGCTTGACAGACCTGCGGTATCTCTTTGCCCCGGTAAAACAGGAATGAAAGACAATAGGAGTGGGTGGAAATGAAGAAAGTTATCGCAGTTGTTTTGGCGCTTGTTCTGGGAGCCGGCTTGGCCGGATGTACCGGCGGGACAGCGGCCGATCCCGAAGTGTCGCCTTCGGCCGCTGCATCGGCCTCGCCGCAGATGAAAGCGGCCGAAACACCGAAAGCGGCAAGGCCGTCTGCGTCGCCGTCGGCAAAGGAGACGGCTGCACCGGAAAAAACAGAATCCGAAGTATCGGGCACGCGTGTCAGGGCCGGTGCACAGGATACACAGGTCCAAACCTCAGCGGAGGAATCAGCCGGTACGCGGGAGCCAGCGGAAACAAAACAGCCGGCGGTAACGGCCGCGCCGAAGCCAACACCGGTTCCGACGGTTGCACCGACTGCTGTGCCGACTGCTGTACCGACGCCGGAGCCCACACCAGAGCCGGTTTTTACACCGACCGAGGCGCCGGAGCAGATACCCGATGATGACCCGCAGGGGGAGGTATGGATTCCCACGAACGGGGGACAGAAGTATCACAGCCATTCGGGCTGCAGCAATATGATCGATCCGCGCTATGTGACGATCAGCGAGGCCGAGGCGCTGGGTTTTACGCCGTGCAAGCGGTGCTACGGATGATCTGAAATCAGAATAAGCGGACAACGCGCGAAGCGCCCCGGAGGTTTGGCACAGAATGCCGAGCCTCCGGGGCGCTTTTGATTTTTCGGGAATATGCTGCTGTGGGGCGTCTCTCTGCTTTTCTGAATCGATTCCGCAAAAGAGGCGGCGCAGCCCTTTGCCGTTATGCTTTCTCCGACCGAATTAAGTTGCTTATATAGGGCCGTTTTCCCGAAAGAACTTCGTCGTAGAAGGTCTGCTTCCATTCGATATAGGCGGCGCTCTCCTCCAGCTCCTTGATCGATGCGCGCAGGGCTTCCTGCTTTTTCGCCAGCATTTCCTTGCGCGGCAAAATGGTGGATTCCCCCTGAAGGCACAGCGCCAGATAGTCCTTCATCTCTTGAATGCTCATCCCGCATTTTTTTAAGCAGGTGAGGTCCCGTATCCATCTTACATCCTGTTCATCGAAAATCCGGCGGTTGTTTTCATCCCGCTTGACATGGGGGACCAGCTCCTCGTTGCAGTAAAATTTGAGCGTTTGATAGGTCATGCCGAGTTCCCTGCAAACCTGCATCATGGTATACATCAGCGGAGCACCTCTTTCTGTGTTTACAAAAAATTCATTATTTTCTTTTGAAAAACGCTTGACCGGTTGTAACAACCGGAATATATAATCGGAAGTGAAAAGCGGTTGTGGTAACCGGATTATAGCACAGGGTACTGAAAAAAGCAATGGGCAGCGGGCGGAAACAGCGGATAAAAGCGCCGCCTGCTGAACCCCAAAAAATCCCGATTCATTTCAGGCAATAACAAAGGAGTGTTTTTCAATGGACAAAGACGTACTGAAAAAGGCACAGGATGTTTTCAGCGAAAGCTGGGAGCGGCTGGCACAGACCGACCCGGAGTTTCTGGAAATCGCCGCTAATTTTGCACAGGGCGAGGCGGTGCAGGCCAGCAAATTAACCGAGAAGGAGCGTATGCTCTGCGTTTTATCCGCCCTGCTGGGCTGTCAGGGCATGGGGGCGTTCAGAAATGTGCTGCATACCGCGCTGGATGCCGGAATCGAGCCTGCCGCGGTCAAAGAGGTTCTCTATCAGGCGGCGGCTTATCTGGGGATCGGCCGGGTGCACGATTTTCTGCTTGCCGCAAACGAAATCATGGAGCGGCACGGTGTCCGGCTTCCCCTCGCGCCGCAGAGAACCACCGACGAAAACACCCGGTTTGAAAAAGGGCTGGCCAAGCAGGTAGCACTGTTTGGGGAGGGGATGGCAAAGCGCCAGACGGATGCGCCGCCCCTGCGCCGCAACATCAACCGCTGGCTGGCGGACAACTGCTTCGGCGATTACTACACCCGCACCGGCCTGAACGATCGGGAGCGGGAGCTGATCACCTTCTGCTTTATTTTGGCGCAGGGCGGCTGCGAAAGCCAGCTTCGTGGGCATACAGCGGGAAATTTTGGCGTGGGAAACGGAAAAGAGCGGCTTTACAGCGCCGTGGAGCAGTGTATGCCCTACATCGGCTACCCCCGTTCCTTAAATGCAATGGCCGTCATCGACGAGATCGCCGCAAAAGCGGAATAAAAGGAGGAAGCATTGTGCAGACAATCACATTACAAAACGGACTGAAAATGCCCATGGAGGGCTTTGGCGTCTTTCAGGTCCGCGACAAGGAAGAATGCAAGCGCTCGGTACTGGACGCGATTCGGGCAGGCTACCGTTTGATCGATACCGCGGCCTCTTACGGCAATGAGGATGCGGTGGGCGAGGCGGTGCGGGAGGCCATCGCGGAGGGGCTCTGCACCAGAGAGGAGCTGTTTATCACCTCCAAAATGTGGGTGCAGGATATGCAGAGCTATGAAACGGCGGAGGCGGCCATCGACGCCTCGCTGGAAAAGATAGGGCTGCAATATCTGGACCTGTACCTGCTGCATCAGGCGATGAAGGATTATTTCAGCGCTTGGCGGGCCATGGAGGATGCTTACCGGGTGGGGAAGCTGAAAGCGATCGGCGTGTCCAACTTCTACCCTCACGTGCTGACAAACTTCTGCGAAACGGTGGAAATCTGCCCGATGGTCAATCAAGTGGAGCTTCACCCCTACTTCACGCAGGAAGCGGCGCTGGAAACGATGGCGCATTATCAGATCGTTCCGGAGGCGTGGGCCCCGCTGGGCGGCGGCCGGTATCGGCCCTTTGAGGATGAAATGCTGGGAAAAATCGCTGAAAGCCACGGAAAAACCATCGGTCAGGTCATTCTGCGTTGGAATATTCAGCGGGGCGTGGTCGTTATTCCGAAATCCACCCATAAGGAGCGGATCGAAGAGAATATCGATATCTGGGATTTTGCCCTCACGGACGGAGAAATGCGGCAGATCGCGTCTCTGGATCAGGGATATACCGGCACGGCGGTCAAGCACTTTGACCCGGAGTTTGTCCGCATGTGCAATACTCGAAAAATTCACGATTAAAAGGAGGCTGCGGCGATGAAGGAATTTGTGTTTTCTCATCCCACAAAGGTTTATTTTGGAGAGGGCGCGGCAGAAAAGGCGCTGAAAACAGAGCTTGCCCATGCCGGCGATACGGTTATGCTTGCCTATGGCGGCGGTTCCGTGAAGAAGAACGGCATTTACGGTGAAATCTCCGGCATTCTGCGGGCGCTGGGAAAGAGGGTCGTCGATTTTTCCGGCATCATGCCCAATCCCACCTATGCAAAGGTGCAGGAGGGCGCGGCGCTGGCAAGAAAAGAACAGGTGGATACCATCCTTGCGGTCGGCGGCGGCTCGGTCATCGACTGCTGCAAAATCATCGCGGCGCAGGCGAAAACCGAAGAGGACATCTGGAGCATGGAATTTGTCCGGCACAAGCTGCCCGCAGACGCAATTCCCCTCGGCGCCGTTGTCACAGCTTCCGGCACAGGCGCAGAGATGAACGGCGGCGCAGTCATCACCAATGAGGCGCTTTCTGTCAAAACGGGGGTCTTTGGCTTTGCGCCCCGCTTTGCGGTGCTCGATCCCTCTTATACCCTGTCGGTCCCCTTCATACAGGTGATTTCCGGCGCTTTCGACACGCTCAGCCATGCGATGGAGACGTATCTCGGGCAGTCGGATCAGGACAATGTGTCGGATGATGTAGCGCTGGCGGTCATGCGGAATACGGTTGTCAATATGCGCCGCCTGCTGAACGATAAAGACGACCTGCAGGCCCGCGGCAACCTGATGTGGGATTCTGCTATGGCGGAAAACGGCGTCCTGAAGGTGGGCCGTCTGACCGATTTTCAGGCGCATCAGATCGAGCACCAGCTCGGCGCCTACACTGACTGCAATCACGGGCAGGGCTTGGCGGTGATCCATCCAGCCTACTACCGCCGTATCGTAAAAGACGCGGAAGAAAAATTCGCCCGCTTTGCCCGCGCGGTATTTGGTGCGGATACCGCCGAAGCCGGCGTTGAAGCGCTGGCGGCGTTTATCAGGGAATGCGGCTTGCCCACAAGGCTGGGGGAACTGAAATCCAAGGTGGAGATCACGCCGGAGGTACTGCGGAAGGTGGCGGACACCTGCAATATTATAAAGAGCGGCCCGCGCGAGCTGAGCCGGAATGAAGTTTATGAAATTCTCTGCGCGTGCCTGTGAGGCGGCGCCGAAATCAAAGAAAGTGAGTAAACGACGATGTTCAAAAAAATCCTTGGCCTGACGATGGCCGCCGTGCTGGTCTTTTCCCTCTCCGCCTGCGGGCAGACACAGGCGGAAAGCAGCAGGCCGGCAGGCGCCTCCGAAGCTGCCGTCAGCAGTGAGGCGCAGGAAACATCCGCATCCGGCGAAGCAGAAACGGCTTCCGCCTCTGAGAGCGAACCGGCGGAAGCCGGTGCGGGAAATACCTTGGTTGTGTATTTCTCATGGTCCGGAAACACAGAGGAAATGGCGGCCTATATCGCGGAGCAAACGGGCGGCGATCTGTATGAAATCACGCCCCAAACGCCCTACCCGGAGGACTATAACGAAACCGCGGAAATTGCGGAAAAAGAGCGCAATGAAAACGCCCGCCCGGCGATGGCCGATCTGCCGGACGCCATCGATCAGTACGACACCATCGTGCTGGGATACCCCATCTGGTGGCATACCGCCCCGATGATCATCGGCACTTTTCTGGAGAGCTGCGACCTGACCGGCAAGGAGATCTATCCGTTTACACAGTCGTCCTCTATGGATGCGGAGCAGTTCGACAATTCCATTGCGTTCGTCCGGGAGAACGCCGGCGGCGCTGTCGTACACGACGGGCTGTTTGCAAGGCCCTCTGATACCGGCGCGATCGACGCCTACCTCTCTGAAAACGGGCTTACAGCGTAAGCGTCCTGCCGCATGCCTCCGCGGCTTAACGGAGGACGGCTTTAAGGGCCGGATGAACGGAAGGCCATATTTCTCGAAACGGGAGAGGCATGCAGTCTGTTTCTCACAGACTGCATGCCTCTTCTGCGCCTAGAGAGCCGCGGCCTTGCCGGCGGGAAGGCCCGGTTTCAATCCGCCTCATCCGCCTGCTCTATGGCGGGTATGTCCGATGCTGACGGTTTGACCGTGACATAGCCGGACGCTGCCGCGCTGAGCGGGCCTTTGGAGAAGGTGGTTTCCCTGCCTTTACCGGCGTCCTGTCCGGCTGTGCCGTCTGCCCGCGGCTTTACGTCCAGCTTAAATCGAATGGCACCCTGATCGACGGAGAGCGTCGGAATTGGAACAATGCCGAGGAAGGGGGAACTGGGATTCCGCGCTGTTTTGGGGCGCGGTGCGCTCCCTCTCTTCTGTGTTGGGATCTGCAGGCGGCTTTTCGTCTGGCATTTTGAGCCTCCTTTTTGATGATACGCATCCGCTGTGATTTTTGTGCTGATCCGCCGATGGAGTGCGGTGCAAAAGTGTCCGGCGGCGCGGCGATACCGGTATCGCTAGACCTGCGCGGCGGTCTGCCGCAGAGCCTCCAAAAACAGCTCCGCGGCCCTCGAGAATACCTGATACTTTTTCCACACGACGCAGAGGCCGGCCTGCAGCGGGGGAGAAAGCGGCTTAAAGCACAGGCTGGTCCCGGTTGTGTTGAGGATTTTATCCAGCGTGATCGCATAGCCGAGTCCCTCGTCCACCAGAATGGAGGCGTTGTACAGCAGGCTGTACGTCGCGACGACGTTTAGATCGGCTTCTGCGCATCCGAACCACAGGGCGAGGGCGCTGCCGTACTGGCGGGAGAGGATCAGCGGCTTGTCCCGCAGCAGGTCCGGCCGCATCGCTTCTGTGCCGGCAAGCGGGGAATCGCGGCGCATCAGAACGCCCCACGTGTCCTTCTGCGGGATGCGAAGGTGGTCGTACCGCGAGAGCTCTCCGGGGGCGAAGAGCAGCCCGAAATCGACCAGCCCCTGATCGAGCTTGTCGGTCACGTCGGCCGTGTCTCCGCTGGAAATGTGCAGGCGGATGCGCGGGTGTGTTTTTTGCAGATGCACGGCGGCGCGGGCGAGCAGGCGGATGGCGTCGGTTTCGCCCGCACCGATATAGACGTCGCCGGCGGCAGCGGCGTCGCCCAGCGCGATTTCCGCTTCGGTTTTCCGGACGAGCCCGGCGATCTCCTCCGCGCGCTTTCGAAGGAGCATCCCCTCCGCCGTGAGGGTGATCTGCCGGTTTCCGCGGACAAAGAGCTGTTTGCCGAGGCTTTCCTCCAGCTCCCGGAGCTGGCGCGAAAGCGTCGGCTGTGAAAGGTGCAGCGATTCGGCCGCGCCCGAAATGCTTCGCTCCCGCGCCACGGCGAGAAAGTATTGCAGCACGCGCAGTTCCATTTGAACCCACCTTCCCAGAATTATTTCGGTCTCTCGCGTTCATGCTTTCGTATGGCTTTAATATAGCATACGGGGACGCCGTTGTAAAGCACAGGCTGAAAGCAAGGTACCGCAGCTTGAACAGAATGCCTTGAAGCGAGCGGGAAAATCGGTTATACTAAGCGCAGACGGACCCCTGCGCATGTGCCGGACTGCGGGAAAAGCCGGATACACGGAGGTTTCAGTGTGAAAAATATTTTTTCACACATGATTTGTGCCTTTGCCGCGACGAGCAAAGCGGCAGTTGGCTTCGCTGACCGGCACAAAAAATAAGGAATGGTGATTTTTATGCTTTATACAAGCCGATACGATTCGCCGCTGGGCGGCATTCTGCTGGCGGGGGACGACGAGGCCCTGACCGGCCTGTGGTTCGACGGGCAGAAGTATTTTGCGGATACACTGCCGGCGCAGCATGCGGCGCGCGAGACGCCGGTGTTTGACGCGGCAAAGCGCTGGCTCGACGTGTATTTCCGGGGTGAGCGGCCGGACTTTACGCCGCCTGTGAAATGGGAGGCGACGCCGTTTCGAAGCGCGGTCTGGGAAATCCTTGTTTCCGTGCCCTACGGCACGACGGTCACCTATGCGGAAATTGCGTCCCGCATCGCGCGGCAGCGCGGGCTCGCGCACATGTCCGCGCAGGCGGCGGGAAGCGCCGTGGCGCACAACCCGATTTCCGTGATCGTTCCGTGCCACCGCGTCGTCGGCACGGACGGCAGCCTGACGG
>URQJ01000052.1 GCA_900549945.1 uncultured Oscillospiraceae bacterium | reverse complement strand
GCGTGATCGGCGCGCCGGTGCTCGCACGGCAGGACGAGGATACGCTCATTCTGGAGCTGGCCTCCGCGCCCGGCGGCATCGATACGGAAAGCGCGCTGCGGATGCACATCCGCGTCGTCGAGGCGCTTTCGCTGCCCGGCCGCGTCGCGCCGAAAACAGCGGCGGAATACATCAAGGAAGCCGTTTACAATATGCTTGAGGAGTAGTGATCGCGTTATGCGTACCATTGCATTTGCCATGTGCGGTTCCTTCTGCACATTTGAGAGCGCGCTGAAAGAGCTTGCGCGCTTGAGAGAGACGTATGAAATCCTGCCGATTATGAGCGAGACGGCCTACAGCACGGACACCCGCTTCGGCACGGCGGAGAGCTTTCGCCGCCGCATCGAGGAACTCTGCGGGCGGGAGATCATCCACACAATCGCCGGCGCGGAGCCGATCGGTCCGAAGCACCTTGCGGACGCGATGGTCGTCATGCCGTGCACCGGGAACACTGCGGCGAAGATCGCGAACGCCGTGACGGATACAAGCGTCACGATGGCGGTCAAATCCGGCCTGCGCATCAAGATGCCGGTCGTCCTCGCGCTGGCGTCGAACGACGCGCTCGGCGCTTCGTGCCGGAATATCGGCGCGCTTTTGAACACAAAGCACATCTTTTTTACGCCTCTCGGACAGGACGACCCTGAGAAGAAGCCGAATTCGCTCGTCGCGCATTTTGAGCTTCTGCCCGAAACGCTCGAGGCCGCATTTCGCGGGGAGCAGCTTCAGCCCGTGCTGCGCTGAGATTTTTTGTTGAATTTACGGGGCCGCTGTGCTATACTAAGCCTAAACCGGCTTTAGCCGTGATAGGGAGGCGGCCATGCTCTACTGCACAAAATGCCAGACGATCTGCGAGGATTCCACCCGGGCGTGCCCGAACTGCCGGCGCAGCCGCGCGCTGCGGCCTGTCAGGGAGGGGGACGAGGTCTTTTTTATGAAGGTGCACGAGGGAGAGGCGGCGGAGCTTTCCGCGCTTTTCGAAGCGCGGGCGATCCGGCACCGCACGGAGCCGGTGAAGGCCGGCTTTTCCACTAGTATTTACGACCCGGAGTTTTTGCCGACCGACCGCAACGTCTATGTGGAGTATCAGGACCTCGAGCGCGCGAATCAGGCGATGGCCGAGGAGCGCGAGGAGGAGCCGGCGCCGCCCGAGGAGGACGAAATGCCGAAGGGAAAGCGCATGGTGATCCAGACGGTTTCGATCATCGCGTTTCTGGCGCTCGTGATGCTCGCCGTTTTGGCGACGGATCAGATCGCGGCGTTTCTGAAAAACCTCGTTATGCCGTAAAACCACATGCGCAGGCATGGAATGGAGGATATAAAAGTGAAGAAGTATAAACCCGATACAACTTGCATCCACGCGGGCTACACGCCGGGCAACGGCGAGCCGCGCGTCCTGCCGATTGTGCAGAGCACGACGTATACCTACGAGAGCTCCAAGGAGATGGGCGACCTGTTCGACCTCAAGGCGGACGGCTTTTTCTATACGCGGCTGGGCAACCCGACGCTCGACGCGGTGGAAAAGAAGCTCGCGGCGCTTGAGGGCGGCGTGGGCGCGATGCTCACCGCTTCCGGGCAGGCGGCCTCGATGATATCGATTCTGAACATCTGCCGCGCCGGCGGCCATGTGGTCTGCTCGAGTGCGATCTACGGCGGCACGTTCAACCTGTTTTACAAGACGATGAAGGAGATGGGGATTGATTTCACCTTCGTTTCCCCGACCTCCACGGCGGACGAGCTGCGCGCGGCCTTCCGCGAGAACACCCGCTGCGTGTTTGCGGAGACGCTTGCGAACCCCTCGCTCGTCGTGACGGATCTCGCGCTGTTCGCGGACGTTGCCCACGAGCACGGCGTGCCGATCATCGTGGACAACACGTTCCCGACACCGGTCAACTGCCGGCCGTTTGAGTTCGGTGTCGATATCGTCGTCCATTCCACGACGAAGTATCTGGACGGCCATGCCGTGCAGGTCGGCGGCGCCATCGTCGACAGCGGCAATTTCGACTGGAATAACGGGAAATTCCCGGAGTTGACCGAGCCGGACGAATCGTACCACGGCGTCGTCTACACGGAGCAGTTCGGCAAGGCCGCTTATATCGCAAAGGCCAGATGCCACCTGATGCGCGATCTCGGCGCGCAGGCTGCACCGATGAACGCGTTCCTTCTGAATCTCGGCATGGAAACGCTTGCCCTGCGCATGGAGCGCCACTGTTCAAACGCGCTGGCGATTGCGAAATTCCTCGAGGCGGACGAGCGCGTCGCGTGGGTCAACTACCCCGGCCTTGAGAGCAGCCCGTATTATGCGCTCGCGAAGAAGTATATGCCGAACGGCACCTGCGGCGTCGTTTCCTTCGGCATCAAGGGCGGCCGCGAGGCGGCGACGAAATTCATGGACAGTCTGGAGCTCGCCTCGGTTGTCACGCATGTGGCGGATCTGCGCACCTGCGTGCTGCACCCCGCCAGCACAACGCACCGCCAGCTCTCCGACCGCCAGCTCGAGGAGGCCGGCGTCGGCGCCGACCTGATCCGCCTCTCCGTCGGCATCGAGAATATCGGGGACATCCTCGCCGATGTACAGCAGGCGCTGGAAAAGGCCGTGCAGTAAGCCGCACAGTAAAATGAATCGAACCCCGGACGGCCGAAAGGCTGCCGGGGTTTTTGTTTCTTGGATTTTTTGTTTTTAATATTCCGATAACGATTCGAAAGCATTTTGAAAACACCGGGCCGGTAGACTGTATACAGCAAAGACCGAAAGGGATCTTTGAAATATACATTTATACTGGAGGAATTTAAAATGGCTGTAACGGAAATCAAGAACCCGACACCGATTGAAAAGGAGATCGAAAAGGCCATCGAGCGGCGGCTGTTCGACGGCTTCAACAACTGGAACGGCGGCTATGACGGTTGGCTCGAGTGGTGCAACACGCTGTATGAGCCGGACGCGCACTACAACGTCTACGGCAAGCGCCTGACGCTGGCGGAGTACAAGGCGATGATGGGGCAGCTTTTCCAGCACTACACGATGGAGCTGGGCCAGTTCGACAATATGATTATCCGCGACAACTGGTGCGCGATCCGGTATACGGTGAAGATCAAAAACCTGCATACGGGCGAGGAGATCCTGCAGAATACAATGGAATTTGTGACGTTCAGGGAAAACCCGGCCCCGGTCGGCGTCCGCGTGGTGGAGGGCTGGGCGCTGTCCGACAGCCCCTTGTCCGCAAAGGGACAGTAAACAAGCCGCTGCCCGCACAGCCTTACGGCAAAGCGCGGCGCGTAAATGCAAGAACAGCCGCAGGGTCGTGCACTGCGGCTGTTCTTGTGTTTTGTCCTGCGATGTGGTAACATAAAACTGAACAGACCGGCAAACGAAGCGGTGGGGGAGTGAAGAACACATGGCACATTTTCTGATGTTTTTGTTTTATGCGGTTTATGCGCTTGTTTTGGGGATTTTAGCCGTTGTTTTAAAGAGGAAGCACACGCAATTTCCCGACTTTCGCGTGGGATACCACAACAAAAAGGCCATGGAAAGCAAAGAGAAGTGGGACCGTGTAAATACGATTGCGGGGAGTTTGTGCGCCGTGTTTGCCGTCGCTGCCCTGATTGCTTATTTCATCCTGTATTGGCAGAACGCTAATGTAAGCACAATGGTTATCGCGTACTTTATATACTGTGCGGTCACAATATCGGCCGTTTTGATTCTGCCGACGCGGTTATAATAATAGTATAAGAGCAGCGCGCCCACATGGAATTTTCCACATGGGCGCGTTTCGCCGAAAGACGCCCCGGCTGCATTGAAAACACCGGGGCGTCTTTTGTTGTGTTTTAAGCGGGAATGAAGTGCGGAGCTGAAAAGCAGAGCTAAAAAGCAGCGCTTTTGCCTTAAACAGGTTACTGATTTGCCGCGGCGTTACTGTCAGGGAAGAGCAGGTTCGCGATATGCAGGCCGTTCACACCGCCCTGCTGCAGCCCTTCCAGACAGTAGTGGCAGTAGCAGACGACCGCATCGGTTTTGAACTGGCGGCAGTAATCCTGCATGATGACCGCCTGTTCCTCCGGTGTATGCGGGAGGAACTTGCCCTGCGCCTGCTCCACGTAGTGCTTCGGCGCGAGCCGCGCGTTCTTGACGGGCTGTTCCCGGTACAGCGTGCTGCCGCAGAACTCTGTCTCCGCATGGTTCTGCCGGGCTTCCACAAAGCGGATGTTCATCTTCTCCAGCAGGCTGCGGACGGCGTCCTGTTCGTTCCGGCGCTCTCTGGTCCGCCAGCAGTCCTGCACGGTGACCTCCATGCCGTCATAGTCGGGAAAGACGAAGGAGGGGTCCCGGTCGATAATCTCCCACAGGGATACGGCCTTTGTGCCGGCGCGCCACTCCTCGGCGATATTGGTGCAGTTGTGGCAGACCGAGATCACAGTGTCGTCTGGCTGGAAAACCTCGGACACCGGCAGCTGTTCCCAGGCCTGCCGGACGCTTGGGGAGGGAATCCGGTTGGTGTTGAAATCCACTTTGAAATTCGGAATGCAGCAGCGCACCGTTTTGATGTCCGGCTTTGTCCGGATATAGTTCTGTATCCTGAGGCTTGTCTCGGGGAACCGCGCTGTGAACAGGCAGCTTGCAACGTAGTAGTTTGCCATGGTAGATCTCCATCAATCTGTGGTTTATCGAAACGTGTTTTCGACGACGCCGGGGAGCAGCTCGTAGATGGAGCCGCTTATCTTCGCCTCAAAAAGCGCTTTGATTTCCAGAATCTTCTTCCAGCGCGCGAGGGTGGGGGGCGGCGTTCCGTACCGGAGGGCGACGTCGACGAAGCGCTTTTCCAGAAGGCAGAAGCCGGTCGGGAGTGCCAGCGCGTCGCACAGCTGCACGAGCCGGTCGTAATCGTCGTAAACGGCGTCCCGGACAAAACGTGCCATAAACCGGTAGTCGTCGTCCGATACGTCGAACGTGCCGATGGACGTGCGGATGTCCTGCAGCATAAAGGCGTGGGAGATGCAGATCTGCGCGGCTTTTTCCCAGCCCCGCACCATGCAGAAGCGGTAGCCGTCGATCAGGTGCTTTTCAGAGGATACGCCGGCATACCGCCCGATGTCGTGCAGCAGGCCGTAGCAGTAGGCCGTATCGGCAGACAGGCCGTCGCAGCGCGCGGCGATGTTCCGGCAGGCGAGCGCCGCAAAGCGCACGTGCGCCGCCCAGCGGCCGGGGTTCTGCGCTTCGGCCTGCCGGAGCGCCGCTTCCGCCGTTTTGCAATTCAGTTCCACGGCTTTCTTCCTTTCCAATCGCTTGTGTCGCCGGGGCTGCGAGAGGAAAAAACCGCAGCCCGGCGCGGACTTCTGTATCCATTATAACGCCGGTGCTGCGGATAGTATATCGCAATGCTGTCATTTTTTGTCACGATCCTGCCATTTGCGCCGGTACTGCAGCGGCGTGCAGCCCGTTTGCTCGCGGAAGATTTTCCCGAAGTAGCTGGCGTTTCCAAGGCCGCAGGCGTAGCCGATTTCGGTGATCGGCGTCTGGCTGTCGGCAAGCATCTGCCGCGCCGCTTGTATGCGGCAGCTCTTGATATACGCGACGGGGGTCATGTGCAAGTGGTTCTGAAACGCCCTGTAGCATTCCCGCTCGCTCAGAAAGGCGGTTTCAGCGAGCGCCGAAACCGTTATTTTTTCGGCGTAGTGCTCGTGGATGTAAATCATCATGCGCTTTACTTTGTCGGCCGAGCGGTCGGCGGACTGCGCCTTTTCCCGAAGCGCGGGGAGCTGCGGCCCGAACAGCTGCAGCCAGATCTGCGAGAGCGCGTCCCGGATCTGGAACTCGTAGCCAAGTGCGTCTTCCGAGAGCTGGAACGCGCTGCGGATCCGGTCGATGACGGCGGCCTGCTCCGGCACCTCCGGCCGCAGGGCAAGCAGCTCTATCTGCGGGGAGGCGACGACCGGCATGATGTATTTCTGCTCGATGGCGCTGTCGTGGCTCCCCGCAAGAAGTCTGGGGTCGAAGATGTGCAGCAGCTGGACGTTTCGCTCGCTTTGCGTCCGGATTTCCGTCCTGTGCAGCACGTTGGAGTTGACAAACCCGGCCGTGCCCGCGGGAAACATGATCGTTTCGTGCGGCGTGTGGTACTGCAGCACGCCGCTTTCCATGTAAAAAAGCTCTACGGCGTTGTGCCAGTGCCACGGCACGAACGGCTCCCGGTAATCGTCCAGCTCTGCGCGCGAGGCGATATAGGGAAACGCAGCCGTGGCATAGGGCAGCTTTTCCTCGTTGCTGCCGATCTGAAATTCAAGGCTTCGGGTGATTCTCATGCGGGCCTCCGATCTTGCCCTGCGGCCCAAAGGCCGCGGCTGTGCAATACAGAATGGGGCCGGCGGCCGATTCCACTGCTGCATGGGCATCGGCCGCCGGCCGGAAAAACGCGGACCAAGAGGTCAGGCGTTCTTTTCAGGGTCTGTACCGGCAGCGGTTCCGTCCGCATCGGGCGCGGCTTCCGGCGCATCCTCCGGGATTTCCGCAGAGCGCGGCGCGGCGGGCTCCGGCGGCGAGATGAGCGGCAGCGTGATGACCGCGGTGAACAGGTCGCCCTGCACGGAGACCGCGCAGGTGCCGCCGCATGCCTCGGTGAAGCTCTTCGCAATCGAGAGCCCGAGGCCGCTGCCGGAGGTAGAGCGGCTGTCGTCGCCGCGCACAAAGCGGGCGGTCAGCGATTCGCCGTCCATCGTCAGCTCGTGCTTCGAGATATTCTGCATCGTGACGCAGGCGCTGCCGTCGCGCTTAGTGAGCGTGACGTAAACGCGAGAGCCGTCGAGCGCGTACTGCGCCGCGTTTTTGATCAGGTTCTGGAACACGCGGTACATTTTCTGCCCGTCCACGTGGACAGGGAACGGTTCCTCGGGGATCTGCACGCGCCACTGCAGCGGGCTTTCTTCCATCAGCGCATCCATATCCGCGAGTGTCTGGCGCAGGAGCTTGTCGAGGCTGAGATACTCGGGCTGCAGCGTGATATTGCCGGTCGCGGCCTTGGATACATCGAAAATATCCTGAATCATGTAGCGCAGCCGCCCGGATTTCTGGGCGATCACCTCGATGTAATCCTTGACGTGCGGCGGGAGATCCGGCTCGGCCTTCAAAAGCTCCACATAGCTGATGATCGAGGTCAGCGGCGTCTTGATGTCATGCGACACGTTCGTGATCAGCTCCACCTTCGTGCGCTCGGACTTGATGCCCTCCTCCACGGCGATCTTGATGCCGTCGCGGATCATGTTGAGCTGCATCGCGGAGCTGTAGAGCGGCGAGGTGGCGGGCAGCGCGTTTACGGCGTTCAGGTCGCCGCCGTACATCTTCTCGATCTGGTCCATCAGGATGCCGTAGTCCTTGAGGTCGTCGCGCAGCGCAGCGGCAAACCAGAGCAGTGTGCCGAGCCCCGCGATGGCGAGCGCCGTGTAAAAGGCCGGCAGCCATGTTTCAAAGGGATAGCGCCCCCACGAGAACAGCGTCACCGTTACGGCGGCGATGCCGAGGCCGACGATGATGCCGGCGGTCGCGAGGTATTTGCGGTACTCGATCTGCTCGAAATGCTTGCCGTGCTTGTTGGCCAAAACAAATTTCAAAATCGAATGGACGATGTTGTGGCGGTAGATGCGCCGGTTATGGGAAATATCGACGCCGAGCAGGTACAGCATGAAGAAGGCCGCGCAGGCGGCGAGCGAGAGCGAGAACCAATCCTCGTAAAGCATCGAGAGAATCAAAAAGCTCCAGACCAGCATCGCGATGATCTTGATCTCGATCCAGATCCATTTGAGGCCGTGCGCGAGGTAGGTTTCAAAGAGCTTGCGGTCGCGCCGGAAGAGGAAGGAAAGGATCAGGATCAGAATGAACAGCGCGGCAGCGGTCAAGACCAGAACCATCTGGAACATAAGCTGGTTGGCATAGGCCTGCGCGCTGCTGACAATTTCGTTCGAGGCGTAAAACGATTCGGGCTTTGTGCGCACGGCGAAGGAAATATCCGGCGGGGTTTTCAGGCTGTGAAGCGATTCGAGCGTGTAGGCGAGCGTATCCGTATAGTAGGCGCCCGGCTGATCGCTGCGGAAAACGCTCATAAGTGTGCCGTCTGCCTGCCGGTGGAAGATCTCGGCGACGCCGCCGCGGTACTGGAACAGATAGTTGAAGCCCTCCGGCAGTGTGGAGGGGTCCCAATTTGTGTCGTTCGTCACGGTTTTTCCGGCAGGATCCTTGCTGTAATCGGTGATCGCGTAGAGATTGTCCTTTGAGATGCTTTCTACGTAGACGGCCGCGACGGCGGTGCTGCTCTCGCTGTCCGAAATGAAATACTGCACGCCGCGGTCGATGCGGACGCCTTCCTCGGAAATATCGTCCTCCGGCGAGATGGTTTCCCCGCTCTGTGTGCCGTAATAAAGGCGCTCAAAAAAGCTGGAGGCATTTTCCTTATAAATGTCCAGTTCGCGCAGCTCGCCGCTCATCAGCTCGCCGTAGGTGGCGGAGATCTGCTTGAGCTTGTCGATAATCTCATCGCCGTACGCTGAGAAGGCGGCGAAGCTGTAGAGCAGCACGAAGATCATCGAAAACACGACGAGCATGAAGCAGAACCAAGAGAACACGCCGCGGGCGAGATTAGTGCTTTTCGATTTCATAGCCCAGCCCCCAGACGACCTTCAGATATTCCGGCTCGCTCGGATTGATCTCGATTTTCTCGCGGATGCGGCGGATGTGCACCATCACCGTATTTTCGGCGGAATACGCCGGCTCGTTCCAAATCAGGCTGTAGATCTCCTCGGCGGGGAAGATGCGCCCCGGGTGCTTCATCAAAAGCTCCACGATCTTCGTCTCCGTCGCGGTCAGCTTCACGGGCTCGCCGTCCGCATAGAGCACGTGCTCGTCGAGCCGGAAGGTCAGCCGCCCGTTCACGATGCAGTCGTCGCTGCGGGTGTTGATATCGCCGAGGCTCGTGTAGCGCCGAAGCTGCGATTTAACGCGCGCGACGAGCTCCATCGGGTTGAAGGGCTTTGCGATGTAATCGTCCGCGCCCATCGAAAGGCCGATGATCTTGTCGCTGTCCTCGCCTTTTGCGGAGAGGATGATGATCGGCAGGTTTTTCTTTTCGCGGATTTTCATTACGGCGGAAAGCCCGTCGAGCCGCGGCATCATCACATCGATGATAATCAGGTGAATATCGCGGCTTGTCACGCAGTCGAGCGCTTCGAGCCCGTCGTAAGCCTTCAGCACGCTGTAGCCTTCCCGCTCGAGGGTGATGGAGATGGCGCGGACGATCTCGCGGTCGTCGTCCACGACCAGTATGGTTTTCTTATCTGTATCCGGCATGGGGCAGACCTCCTCAGTTTTATCAAATTTAATATACAGGATAACCCTTACAAACGCGGGGATGAAAAGCTTACAAAAAGCTTAATGTTCTAAGGGCTTCCAAGATATTGTACAGGATTTCGGCGCGCTGCGCAATCATATCCGCATTCTTTTTTTCATACGTTTTTACAAAGCGTATGAAAGGGGTTGTTTGGATGATCGGGAGATTATTCAGGCGCAGGCTTGTGCCGGTTTTTCTGGCGGCCGTCGTTCTGCTCGGCGCGGGCGCCGTTTTCCTTCTGGGCGGCGGGCGGGAGGCCGCCGAGGCAAGCGCCGCGATAACGGACTGGGGCCTGAGCTTTCAGGAGGAAGGCGCGCCGCCGGTTGCAAACGCGACGAGCGACTACCTGAAAAATTACGGGGCGCTCTATGTGGGCGACACGGAGAAAAAGGAGATCTACATCACGTTTGACGCCGGCTTTGAAAACGGCAACACGGCGCAGATACTGGACGCGCTCAAAAAGCACAATGTGAAAGCGACGTTCTTTTTGGTCGGCAATTACCTTGAAACGCAGCCGGAGCTTGTGAAGCGCATGGTCGAGGAGGGGCACACGGTCGGCAACCACACGTATTCCCACCCGGATATGTCGAAAATCGGGGATACGGAGAGCTTCAGCGCGGAGCTGCAGAAAAACGAAGCGCTTTTTCAGGAGGTGACGGGGCAGGTCATGCCGAAGCTGTACCGCCCGCCGCAGGGCAAATTCTGTGAATCAAATTTGCAGATGGCGAGCGAACTCGGTTATTCCACGGTGTTCTGGAGCCTCGCCTATGTGGATTGGTACGTGGACGACCAGCCGACGAAGGAGCAGGCCTTTTCAAAGCTTCTGCCGCGCGTGCACCCCGGCGCCGTCGTGCTGCTGCACAGCACCTCGAGCACGAATGCCGAGATTCTCGACGAACTTTTGACGGAGTGGGAGAACATGGGCTACACCTTCGGCGATCTCGAAGCGCTGTGCGGGGCGATGAAAGCGGAGCAGGGTGCGCCGACAGCGTGAAATATCAGCAAATCGTAAGCGATAATTCTTTAAAGGAAAAATAAAGGCGGCAGAATTTAGTATACTTACTTCAATATTGTGTTTTTCAAATCAAAGGATGTCGAAAGGAAAGGTTCCGCATGGTTGAAACCCTCGTCAAATTTTTCAGTGAAATTATCCCGGCAGAGCTCACGGTATTTTTGCTCTCCATGATGCCGATCATCGAGCTGCGCGGCGGTATTGTGGCGGCGAAGCTGCTCAACATCGAGCTGCTGCCCGCCATGATTATCTGTTTTATCGGCACGATTCTGCCCACGCCGTTTATCCTCCTTTTTATCCGCAAGATCTTCGACTGGATGCGCAACACGCGCTTTGTAAAGCTTGTCAACCGGCTGGAGGAAAAGGGCAAGAGCAAATTCGCGCAGATCGAGAAATACGAGACATTCGGCCTTCTGATCTTCGTCGCGATCCCGCTGCCGGGCACCGGCGCGTGGACGGGCTCGCTCGTAGCGGCGCTGATGAAGATGCCGTTTAAGAACGCGATGATCTCGGTGGTCGGCGGCACGCTGATCGCAGACATCATCATGTGCCTGTTCTCCTACGGCCTGCTCGGCGCGATTATCTGAGGGGCGCAATGGAAAAGGTGGATATTGCAGTAATCGGCGGCGGTGCAGCCGGCCTGATGGCCAAGATAAAGGACATTATTTCTGTTTGCCCTGATTGGGAGGTAGAGGGTATAGACT
>URQJ01000051.1 GCA_900549945.1 uncultured Oscillospiraceae bacterium | reverse complement strand
CGGCATGCCGTGCGCCGCGGTGCTTTGCGCGGTCGTCCGCGCGTTCCCAGACGCATACGAGCAGCTCCGCAAGGCAGAGCAGCAGGCAGAATGCCGCGGTTCCCAAAAGAATATACAGCATAAAATGACCTCCAAACCAAAACACAAGTTCCGAATATAAGTTCTTTCAGGGTTGATTATAAACAATAGTTCGTTCGATGTCAATCGAACATTTCACTTTTTTCAACTTTTTTCGCGCTTTTATCGGCGCCGCACGGTCTGCCGGGAATTTTCGGGCGGCGATGAGGCACGGATTTTCCCGCCGCGCTTATTATGAAAACAGAGAGCAAGCAGGAGAGAAAGGACAGTGATCACATGAATCCCTCTGATTTTCAGGCCGCCGTCGAGCGGCATAAGGCGGATATGATGCAGCTGGCCGCGCGCAGCGGCCAGCCGGAGAATACGGTCGGAACGCCGATCGACCTGCCGGAGGAGGACGGCGCGATCGTCTACCCGCCGGAGGCCGGCGCGGGGCGCGACCCGCTGCAAACGCTGGAGCCGGAGCAGAACACCTTCGAGGTTTTTCAAAAGCTGAATCCTAAAACGGGGTTTCTGCGCGTACAGGCCTTTGCGGGCCGGCAGACGATGCCGGTGCCAAATGCCACGGTGCTCGTGACGCACACGTTTACCGACGGCACGCGGCGCTTTGCCTCGGGCGTGACGGATGAGAGCGGCGTGCTCGACGGCATCGCGCTGCCGGCGCCGTCCGGTACGCTCGCGCAGTCGCCGACGGGCGAAATGCCCTACGCGCTGTACGACATCCGCGTCAGCCACCCGGACTTCCGCACGGAGGTCTTTCAGCAGGTCCCCGTTTTCGAGGGGATCAAATCAATTCAGCCGGTGCGGTTCCTTTCCGACCACACGGGCCCGTGACGGATAGAAAGGAGCGCGACGTATGGCACTGCGCAGCACACCGGTTATCCCGGAATACATCACCGTGCACCTCGGCCTACCGGACCAGCCGGCGGAAAATGTGCGGGTGAGCTTTGCGGACTACATCAAGAACGTGGCTTCAAGCGAGATCTACCCGAACTGGCCGGAGTCCGCGGTCCGCGCCAACATTCTGGCCCAGATTTCCTACGCCCTGAACCGCGTCTACACGGAGTTTTACCGCAGTCAGGGCTACGATTTCGATATTACGAGCACCACGCAGTATGACCAGATGTTTATCAACGGCCGTGACGTCTTTGAAAACATTTCACAGATCGTGGACGACATCTTCAACGACTACATTGTAAAGCAGGGCAACGTGCAGCCCCTTTTCGCCCAATACTGCAACGGAACCACCTCGAAGTGCGCCGGGCTCTCCCAGTGGGGCACCGTCGATCTGGCGAAGCAGGGCATGATCCCCTACGAGATCCTGCAGCACTACTATGGGAATGACATCAACATCATCTTCAACGCGCCGGTCGCCGACGTGCCCCTGTCGTACCCGGGCCGCCCGCTGCGCATCGGCAGCGTGGGCGAGGAGGTCCGCATCATCAAGCGGCAGTTAAACCGCATCGGCGAGAATTACCCGGCGATCCCGAAAATCCCCGAGCTGAACGGCTACTTCAACCGCCAGACGGAGGACGCCGTCAAGGCGTTCCAGAAGATTTTCAACCTCGAGGTGGACGGCGTTGTCGGCAAGGCGACGTGGTATAAGATCAAGTCGATCTACAACGGTATCAAACGACTGAACGAGCTGTATTCGGAGGGGCTGACGCCCGAGGAGGTCGAGCGCTTTTACCCCGAGGTGCTGCGCGAGGGCGACACCGGGCGCTATGTGCAGGAGATGCAGCTTATCCTCGCGGTCATCGCGTTTTTCGACAACCAGATCCCTCTGCCGTCGGTGAACGGCGTGTTCGACGCGCCGACGCGCGAATCGCTGATGGCATTCCAGCGGCAGTATGGCCTTACGCCGGACGGCGTTCTCGGGCGCAATTCCTCGAATAAACTGATCGAGGTTTACCGCGATACGGTCGCGAACGTCCCGTTCGACGCGGTGCCGGACAGCAGCTTCCTGTACCCGGGTCGGTACGTTTTGCAGGGCATGCGCGGCGACGAGGTGCGCGACCTGCAAAATCTCATCAACCTCGCGGCGCAGACGCAGGATTATATCCCGACGCTGCATGTCGACGGCATCTTCGGCTCGAACACGGAGAGCGCCGTGCGCGCGATCCAGCAGCACGAGGGGCTGGAGGTCAACGGCATTGTGGGGCCGATCACGTGGAACCGCATCGCGGATCTCGCGCGGAAAAGCGAATAAAAAGCGGCCGGATACCGGGAGGCTTCCCGGCTCCGGCCATTTAGGCGGCGTGCAGGTGGATCCGCACGCCGCCGCTTTATTCTGCCCTGCCCCACTTTTGCCGTTGTCTTTCGCGTGGGGAAATGGTATACTTTTTTCAAGGGGAGTGGTTAAAGCATGAGGATGTATATTGTCGGCTCCGTCGCAAGTGGAAAATCAACGCTTGCGCGGCAGCTTTCCGCGCGGACCGGCGTGCCCTGCGTGCACCTCGACGACGTCGTGTACGAGCCGGACAGCACGGACCCGGCGGGCAACCGCAAGCGCCCGGAGGCCGAGCGGGAGCTGCTGTTTCAAGAAATTCTGGCCGGGGATTTTCTCATAGAGGATACCGGGCGGGCGATGTTTGAGGAGGGGCTGCGGCGCGCGGAGCAGATCGTCGTGCTTGAGCTTCCGTTCCGCACGCGCTGCCGGCGGATTCTCACGCGCCATATCCGGCAGACGCTGGGGCTTGAGGCGTGCGGCTACCGGCCGAGCCTGCGCATGGTGCGCGATATGTTCCGCTGGGCCCGCAATTTCGATACCGGGGCCGACGGCGTCAAGGCGCGCATCGCGCCGTATAGGGAGAAAACCGTCGCGCTCCGCAGCGTCGGGGCGGTGCGGGAATTTGTGGAAAGCATGGGGCGTGCGCAGGCTGCGGCCCGCGCGGGAAAGGATGGAAGCGAACGTGATTGACGAAGCGGTAAGGGAGAAAAACAAACGGTATTGGAACGGTGCGGCCGACAACTGGTTCGGCGCGACGGCGCTGCCCGAATACGGCGTGTACTGTGTGACGGAGGACGAGCTGCACCTTTTCGACGGCATGCGCGGCAAGCGGCTTTTGGAGGTCGGCTGCGGCAGCGGACACTCGCTCGTGTGGCAGGCGCAGCACGGCGCGGGCGAGCTGTGGGGGCTCGATATTTCCGAGGGCCAGCTCAAAAACGCGGCGCGCCATCTCGCCGAAAACGGTGTGGAGGCGCGCCTCGTGTGCTCGCCGATGGAGGAGCCCTGCGGCATTCCGGAGGGCTATTTCGACTGCGTCTATTCGATCTACGCCATCGGCTGGTCGACCGACCTTGCCTGCACGTTCCGGCGCCTCGCGGCGTACCTAAAGCCGGGCGGCACGCTGATTTTCAGCTGGAACCACCCGCTTTTCGGGCGCGCGGGCTGCGTGCACATGCAGGACGGAAAGCTGGTTTTCGACAAGAGCTACTTCGACCGGGGCGACACGCAGTTCACCATGGACGACGGCGTGCTCTACCTGCGTAATTACGGCATCTCGGACTATGTGAACGCGCTCGCCGATGCGGGCTTTCGGATCGAGCGGCTCGTGGAGCAGACCGACGCCGAAACGCTCGCCGCCTCCGGCGCGCTGCCGGATAGGGTGCGGCAGGCGCAGATGCACCCGCTTTCCTTTATTTTCAAGGCGCGGAAAATGTAGAAAAAATAAGCGTGCGGCACGGGTCCGCGCGCCAGAGCGGCTGTCTTTTCAGGCAGCCGCTTTTTCGATGGGCAGCGCTTTTGTGTACCGCGCGATCATCCACACCGCATAGACGGCGACGAGCGCCTCGGTGATGGGCATGGCGAGCCAAACGGCCCCCGCGCCCGCCAGCGGCGGAAGCAGCAGAATCAAAATCCCGCTGATCACACAGCCGCGCAGGACCGATACCGCGAAGGCGGCCTTCGGGCGGATCAGCGCCTGAAAATAGTAGGTGGAGAAGATATTCAGCGGCAGAAGGATAAACGAGAGGCTGTAGCAGCGGATGATGGCCGGCGCGATTTCGAGGATCGCCGCGGTCGGCTTCATGAAGATATAGACGTACAGGTTCGGGCAGAGCAGGCTGAGCGCCGTCCAGAACACGCTGAACACGGCGGCGGTGCAAAGCGCGTACCGCAGGGTTTCCCGGATGCGGCGGCCGCGCCCCGCGCCGAAGTTCACCGAGATCAGCGGCTGGGCGGCCTGCCCGACGCTGTAGGCGCAGCACTGGACAAAGGTGCTCACGTTTACGATCGGGCCGTAGACGGCGAGCGCATCCGTGCCGAGATACTGCATGATCTGCCGGTTGAAGAGCACGGTCAGAATCCCCATCGCGACGTCGATGAAGAACGTTGAGAAGCCGGTGACGGCGATTTCCTTGAGCTTGAAGAAAAACCGCGTCGGCCTGCGCAGGGTCAGCGTGTTTTTCTTCGAGAAAAAGTGCGTGAGCATCACGAGGAAGGTGAGGGCGGAGCCGATCGCCGTGGCGAGGCCCGCGCCGTACACGCCCATGTCTAGCGTGAACACGAAGAAGTAATCGCCGGCGACATTGAACAGGCCTCCCGCGAGCACGCCGGCCGTGGCGAGGCCGGGGTGGCCGTCGTTGCGCAGGAACGCGGCGAGCATCTGGTTGAACAGGAAGATCGGCAGCACGGCTTTGACCGGCTCCAGATAGGTCTGCGCGAGGGGGAGCAGGCTGCTGTCCGCACCGAAAAAGAGCAGGACGGGCTCCGCAAAGAACAGGATGCCGAGCCACGCCAGAGCGGCAAGCAGCAGGGAACCGATGACAGAAACCGTGAAGTATTCGCTTTCCGCCTCGGTTTTCCGCCCGTTCCGGCCGCGGACGGTGCTGAAAATGACGGAGCCGCCGATGCCCATCAGCAGGCCGAGGCTGTAGATGATGTTCCAGACCGGGGCGACGACGGCCAGTGCCGCCGTGCCGCTCGGCCCCTGATACTGCCCGACCATCGCCATATCGACAATCGAGTACACCGAGGTGATCATGGCGCTGCCGAACGCGGCGGACAGGTACTTCAGGTAGACGGGTTTGATTTTTCCATTGATCAGGTCCATAGCTTTGTCCTCCATAAAAAACAAAAAGGCCGGATAAAAAACCGGGCAGAAGCGGTTCTCTTATCCGGCGCCCTCATACGTGAGAGCGGCCTCCGGCGAACCGTGTGCCCAGCATCTTATCCGGCCTTATACTTACGATTATAAGCCCTCCGACAAAGCATTACTATACCACATTTAAAAAACTTGTCAAGCCCTGCGGCGCATTTTTTTTCGGCGGCGCATCGCCCGGCGCGCCGCGGGCGGCTCTGCCGGGAAATTTCGGCAAGACCTTTTTTTGCGCGCCGAAATGTGGTATACTCTCTGGTGCGCGGCCGCAGCCGCGCACCCCACCGCATCAAGGAGTGAGATTTATGAAATTCGGCAGGGCATTGCGGGAAGTCGTCCGCTTCGAGGTCCTGTACAAGCTGTTCGTTCTCTGCCTCGTGAACCCCGCCATGCGGGAGATCTACCAGACGTATGTTTCGTCGGTCGGCGTTTCATTCAACGCGCAGATGCTCGGCACTTTTCTGAACCTAAAGGGCGGCCTGCTGTTTCTGGCGCTGTTTTTCCTGTCCGCGCTGCTGGTCTTTTACGAGCTAAGCGTCGTTGTCAACATCGTCGCGCTGTGCCGGGAGGGCACGCCGTTCCGGCTGCGCACGGTTCTCAAGGCCTCCGTGTGGAACCTCGGCGCGATGCGCGGCCCAGGCATTATCCCGGCGGCGCTCTACTACGTGCTGTTTCTGCCGCACGTGCGGCTTGGCTATGTCAACACGCTGGTGCCGAGCGTCACGATCCCGGAGTTCATTTTCGACGCGATGCGCCGCACGCCGCCGCTCGGGCAGATCGGCATGATCCTGTACAATGTTCTCGTATACGCCGCGTTTCTTCTGCTTTTGTTCGTGCCGGTGCGCATGGTGCTGCGCCGCGAGCGGTTCGGCGCGGCGGTTCGGGGCGGGCTCTCCTGCTGGAAGCAGCTCGGCGCGCTGGGCGCCGCGCAGGTGATCGCCGTCCTGTTTATCTGGAATCAGGGCATGACGGAAATCGCGCGCTTCTGGCGGCGCAACCCGCTGGAAAACAGCGATTTTGACGGGAATTTTTTGAAGTTTCTCGTCTATTCCGAGGCGTTTCGGAAGGATCTCGTCTACTGGGTTCTTATGGCGGTGCTGCTCTCCGCGGGCATGGCCGCGTTCCTGTATGTTGTTCTGCGCCGCCTTTCAGATAAGACCGGCCTGCACCCGACGCTGTACCCCGACTGGCAGGGCGACGGCGGCGTGCTGCTCGCCATCGCGGTGCGCAGGCTGAAGGGGCTTGCGGCGCGCGTGCGGGCGGCCTTTAAAAAGAAGCGCTGGAAAGCGGCCGCGGGTGCGGCGGGCCTGCTCTTTGCGGCGTACCTCGTGCTCGGCCTCTGGCAGCCGCCGCTCGTGCATGCGCCGCTCTCCATCGGCCACCGCGGCTGCAATCTGGAGATTGAAAACACCGTGGAGGCCGTGCTCGCGGCGGACGCGGACGGCATGGATTACGCCGAAATCGACGTGCAGCTCACGGCGGACGGCGTGCCGGTGATCTTTCACGACACGGCCCTTTCGCGCCTTTCGGACGCTTCGGGCAACGTTTCGGACTACACTTGGGACGAGCTGCAGGCGGTCGAGCTGCGCGACGAATACAGCTACCCCGGCAAAACCGCGCGCATCCCTTCGCTCGAGGAGATGCTGCGGGCGGTGCAGGATGCGCCGAACGGCATCGGCCTTTTGATCGAGCTGAAGGGCGACACGCTGCGGCAGGAACAGCTTGCCGCGGCGGTAACGGCGCTCGTCGAGCAGTACGATTTCGGCAGCCGCGCCATGTTTATGTCGCTCGATTACTACAGCGTGCTTTCCATACACGCCGCGCACCCGGAGTGGTGGGTGGGCTACTGTGTGTTCGGCAGCGCCGGCGACATCGACGATTCAATCTGGCGCTACGACATCGATTTTCTCGCGGTGGAGGAAAGCATGGTCACCAACCGCCTCGTGACGCAGGCGCGCGGCTGCGGCCTGCCGGTCTACGTCTGGAGTGTCAACGA
Source organism: uncultured Oscillospiraceae bacterium (assembly GCA_900549945.1). Taxonomy (GTDB): domain Bacteria; phylum Bacillota; class Clostridia; order Oscillospirales; family Acutalibacteraceae; genus Hominenteromicrobium. The sequence goes on along the minus strand of URQJ01000051.1, from coordinate 4,034 downwards.
CGATGAAAAGACGCTTCAGTGCATGGAGATGGGCGTGGTCGGCCTTATCAGCGACTGGACGGATACGGCTGCGACGGTCGAGGCCTACGAGGCCGCGCACAGCGGCGTCGAGTACGCCGGGCGGGACGAAGTGCCCGCGCAGGATACGGCCCGGCTGCAGTGACCGCCCTGCATAAACGAACAAATGGTTGACAAGCTGCACGGCGCGCGCTATACTGAATACAGCAGAAAAACGATGGGAGGATGCTGTATGAGACAAAAGGTTCGAATCACCGTGCTGAAGAAGGAATTTTATCCGGAGATCGCCGACGCGTATCTGACTGCGGGCCGCGAAGCGGGACCATGCCCGATCCTGAACGAGGGGGACAGCTTTGTGTACGCGGGCGGTGCCGTTATGCCCGAGGGGTTCTGCCCATGGGCATGGACTGAGCTGTACAGCAAGGTGAACGCGATGGCCGGGCGTGTGGAAAACAACTGGTACAAGCCGAACGTCAGTATTGGCTGCTGCTCGGACGGCGTGCGTCCTGTCGTGTTTTGCCTGAAGGGCCTGAACGAGCCGAACGAAGAAGAGGAATAAAAGCGAAGAACAGGGGCGGCGCTTGCCGTCCCTGTCCTTTTTCATCGTATGCGGAGCCGGGCATGCCCGGCCTTTTTATTCCTTTGTGCCCTGTGCCGGCGGCGCGCCGCAGTCGGTGCGGCAGCCTTCGTCGAAATGGTCGCGCTGCACGCTCGCGTAGAAGCGGTAGCCGCCCGCGAAGTTGCGGCAGTCAAAGCCGTTCTGGGCGAGGATGCGGCAGGCGATGTAGCTGCGCAGGCCGGACTGGCACATCACATAGACGGGCTTCGAGTTATCGAGCTCGCCGATGCGCGCGCGCAGGTCGTCGACCGGGATGTGCGTCGTGAAGCCCTCGGCATGGCCGCCGGCGTATTCGCCGTTTGTGCGGGTGTCGAGCAGCGTCACGCTGCCGTCCGTCGGGAGCGCGGCGAGATCCTCGTAAAAGAACTGCTTTACCCGGCCGGAAAGCACGTTTTCCGCGATGAAGCCGGCCATGTTGACCGGGTCCTTTGCGGAGGCGTATGGCGGCGCGTAGGCGAGGTCGAGATCTGTCAGCGCTGTGACCGGCAGGCCGGCCTGCATGGCGGTGGCGAACACGTCGATGCGCTTGTCTACGCCGTCGAAGCCGACGATCTGCGCGCCGAGAATGCGCTCGCCCGCGGGGGAGAACAGCAGCTTCATCGTCATCACCGAGCCGCCCGGGTAGTAGGCGGCGTGCGAGGCCGGGGAGAGGATGATTTTCTGATAGGGGATGCCCGCCGCCTGTGCCGCGCGCTCCGAAAGGCCGCTCGAGGCCGCGGTCATGTCGAACACCTTTAAGACCGAGGTGCCGGCGGCGCCCTTGTAGGTGCTTTCCAGACCGGCGATGTTGTCCGCCGCGATGCGCCCCTGCTTGTTCGCGGGGCCTGCGAGCGGCACCGTCGTGCGCTGGCCCGTGACCCGGTGTGCGATCTCGACCGCGTCGCCGACCGCGTAGATATCGGGGTCGCTCGTTTGCATGCGGTCGTTCACGGCGATGCTGCCGCGCGCGCCGAGCGAAAGCCCGGCGTCCCGGGCGAGGCGGCTGTCCGGCGCAACGCCGATCGCGAGGATCACGAGGTCGGTTTCGAGCTCTGCGCCGTCGCCGAGCGAAACGCGCACGCCGCTTTCCGTATCCGCAAAGCCCGCGACCGCACGGCCGAGCAGCAGCTCGACGCCGTGCTTTTTCATGTGCGCGTGGAGGAAGCTCGCCATGTCGCCGTCGAACTGGCCGAGCACCTGCGGCTGCATCTCGATGAGGCTGACCGCCATGCCGAGCCCGCGCAGGTTTTCGGCCATCTCAACGCCGATGAAGCCGCCGCCGACCACAACGGCCGATTTCAGCTTCAGCCCCACGGCCATCGCGCGGATGCGCAGCGTGTCCTCCACTGTGCGCAGCGTCTGGATTCGCTCGCTCTCGATGCCCGGCAGCTTCGGGCGCACCGGCACGGCGCCGGGCGAAAGGATCAGCTTGTCGTAGCTTTCCGTCAGGCGCTCGCCGGTTTCGAGGTTTAGAACCGACACGGTCTTTTTTTCGCGGTCGATGGCCGTGACCTCGTGGCGCACGCGCGCGTCGATGCGAAAGCGGCGCCAAAAGCTCTGCGGCGTTTGCAGCGTCAGGTCGCTTTCGTCCTCGATCGTGCCGCCGATGTAGTACGGCAGCCCGCAGTTCGCGTAGGAAATGAAGCCCGAGCGCTCGAAGATGATGATTTCGGCCGCTTCGTCGAGCCGGCGCAGCCGTGCCGCGGCGGAAGCGCCGCCCGCGACGCCGCCGATGATGACGACTTTCATTGCGTTTTCCTCCCCTTTTCGGTTTATTGGAGCATAGCGAGAATGCTGTCCTTCGGCTGCACGCCGACCGCCGTCTGCACGGCCTTGCCGTCGCGGATGACGACGAGCGTCGGGATGCTCGCAATCTGGAAGGCAGAGGCGAGCTCCGGCTCCTCGTCGACGTTGACCTTGCCGACCTTCATGCGGCCCGCGGTTTCCTCTGCGATCTGCTCGATGACAGGCGCGAGCATGCGGCACGGGCCGCACCAGCTTGCCCAGAAATCGATGAGGACGGGCAGCTTCGACTGCATGACCTCCGCGTCAAAATTGTTTTTTGTAATGGTTAATTCTGCCATTTGAATCACAGATCCTTTCTGAATTCTTTTAAATCATAAGCTGGAGCCCGGCCTTTTCCGAGCCTCTGGCTGTAGTTTACCGCATTTTCACGTATTTGTCTGTGACAAGGTCGCATTCGGCAGAAAAATTTCAAAAAAATTTCTCCGGCAGAGCGCCGGAGAAGGTGAGGCTATATTTTTCGCAGGGCTTCGGGGTCCGTGAGCCGCACGGCGCCGCGCTTGAGCTCGACGAGGCCGTCCGCCGAAAAGCGCTTGAGCATCCGCGCGACGACCTCGCGCGCCGAGCTGATCTGCCGGGCGATCTCCTCGTGCGTCATGCGGAGCTCGCCGCTGCCGGTTTTCTCGCTTTCCGAAAGCAGGAAATCCGCGAGCCGCCGGTCAACCTTTTCAAACAGGATGCGCTGCATCGTCCACATCACGGCAGAAAAGCGCTCCGTCGCAAGCTCGTATAAAAAGCAGCGCACATAGATGTTCTCCTCCGTCAGCTTTTTGAACACCGCGGCGCCGACGATCAAGAGGTCGCAGTCGGTTTCCGCCTCCATCTGCGTGTCAAAGGTAATCTGGCTGACGACGCAGGCGGCCGAGAGCACGCAGGGGTCGCCCGTTTCAAGCCGGAACAGCGTGATTTCGCGCCCCTCCTCGGAGAGCAGGTAGGTACGCAGGCTGCCGTGCAGGACGCAGATCATCCCGAGGCAGGCGCTGCCGCCGCTGTGGATGACGCTGCCCTTCGGGTAGTGCCGCACGACCGCGTGACGCGCGACGGCGTCCCGCTCCGCGTCCGTCAGGTCGCCCCAGTACGGCAGCCGGGGCAGATGCTGTGCGATGTTTTCCATGGTCGGCCTCCTGTCTGCGCCTCACCGCGTTCCTTTTGAGGTGAAGCGCCCTGCTGTAATCATAGCACACAGGGGCGCTTCTGCGCAACCGCTCCGGGAAAATTCTCCGCGCACAGGAGGCGTGCCGGTTAGGCGCGCGCCAAAATTTTTCGGGCCGTTTCCATTTCCTGCTCGAGGAGAGCGGCGAGGCGGCTGCACGATTCGTCGAGCACGATATGGTTTTCGCGCAGGAGCGCCGCCTTGTACAGCCCGTTTTTGACGGCGTGCCATGCGGCGCGGGTGCTTTCACAGGCGAAAAGGGGCGCCTGCTCCAAGGCGCCGGCCTCCTCGAGAAAGCGGCGGTACAGGGCGCGGCCGGTCAGCAGCGCGTCGGCAAATTTTGCGGGGAAAAAGCGCGTCTCCTCCGCCGCAAGCCAGCGGGATGCGCGTGCCGGAAAGGCGCGCAGCAGCGCGGGGTGGCGTTCGAGAACCTCCGCCGCCTGTGTGCGGAGCGGCTCGGGC